>NZ_LBKA01000259.1:0-286111 GCF_028128955.1 Bradyrhizobium sp. CCBAU 11386 | reverse complement strand
GTGAAGCGCGTGGAGTTCACTCAAGTGCTGTCGTGGATGCCGCCTCTGGGGATGCGATCGTCGGCGCAGCATCCATGTACAATCCGTTCAAGCCCGGCAAGGAAGAGGGCGGCCCGAACACCGCCTCCGGCGAGCGTTATGATCCCTCTGTCTGGGCGGCCGCCATCAAGACGACTTTGCGTCGGAAATTCGGTGGGGTCCAATTTGGCGCAAGGCCGAAGTATGCCCTCGTCGAGGCCGTAGGCAAGAAGGTCATCGTCAAGATCAATGACGTAGGGCCATTGAGGCCTGGCCGCATCATCGACCTCAACGAGCGGACGATGCGCCATTTCGATCCAAGCCTGGAGCGCGGCGTCATTGAGGACGTAAAAGTCAGCCCACTTTCAGGAGACTATTGGATCCCGGGACCGGTGGGCTGAGCGCCCCGCGCGAAGGAGGTCGTGCACGTCTCGGACAGCGGGGGCGCTTTCACACTCGCGACTATCTAGGGCTCTGGCCGAACCACCCGCGTCAGCATCGGAAAATGCTTGTTGCCGCCTGCGAACGCCGGGAACTGGACGAAGTCCGCACGCATGCGCTTGATCACGTCGGACCCGAGCGCGTGCGCGAGGGCTTCCGGGCTGTCGAACACCAGCTTGTTGCGCTGCATGTGCTCGACGCGCTGCGACGGCAGCCGGTCCACCCAATCGATGCGGGTGTAGATCTCGATCTGGCGGACATCAGGGAACGTCCGCATGATCGCCGGATGGTGCTCCAGATAATGCAGGTTCCAGGCGTTCATGTCCTCGGCTGGGCCGGGATAGTGCACGAGGTAACTGCACGGAGCTGTCGTTCCTGCCGGATGTTCGGCGACATCGACGGGGAACGCGAGTGTCAGCATCACCTGGTGCGTGACGTCCAGTCCGGTGAGGCCGGATAGTTCGGCCCCTGTCGCGAGTCTGGCGAGGACGCCGCCGCGATCCATCGCCGCCTCGCAGGCGAGCAGGTCGGGAAAGCGCAGTTGAAGCGCAAACACGGGGCCGGAGCCGTCGGCCTTGTAGGGATGATCGACCGACTGTTGCAGCGGCGTGAACAGCAGGCCCTCGGTGATCTCAGGGATCGATCCGACCAGCTCAGCGACGGCGGCAACCTCGTCGGAACGAATCCACCGTTCACCTGGAGGATCGGAGAACGTCATGAAGAGCGAGATCATGCCGGCGTTGCCTCAGCGCCCCCGCCCACGCTCACGTGCGCCAAGAGCGCGGCGCGAATGTCATCGGGCCACGGGATCGCATGGTGATCCAGCAGCGAGGTCGCGGCAACGACCTGGCGGGCGCGCCAGCGCATGCCATTCGCGCCCGAGACGACATGCTCCAGATGGAGCGACGATCCGCCCACCCGGTCGATGCGCAATCCGAACGTCAGGCGATCGCCGAACATCGACGGGCGGGAAAAGTCGCAAGTCAGATGCACCGTGGGCGTTCCGATCTTCCGGACCGTGATCAGTTCCGGCCAGGGAAAGCCGATTTCCGCCCAAAACTCTTCGACGACGCCGTTGAGGATGTTCAGATAGGACGGAAAATACGCGATGCCCGAGGGATCGCAATCGCCGAACCTCAGCTCGCGATCGAACGAAAACGTCGTCATCAGATCGCGACAACGGGGTGCCTGATGACACCGACGCCGTCGACCCCCGCTTCCACCACGTCGCCCGGCCACAGCCATTCCTGCGGGCTCATGCCGGCGCCGACGCCTTCGGGCGTTCCGGTCGCAATGATGTCGCCCGGCTCGAGCGTCATGCCCGACGAAATGTCCGATATCAGCACCGGGATGTCGAAGATCATGTATTTGGTGTTGGAATCCTGCTTCATGACCCCGTTCTTGGTCAGCCACAGCCTCAGATCATGCGGATCCGGAATTTCGTCCGCGGTCACGATGCACGGGCCGAACGGTGCATAGGTGTCCATGCCCTTGGAAAAGATCCACTGGCCGGCGCGGCGATTGTCGCGCGCGGAAATGTCGATCATCACCGAATAGCCGAAGACGTGCTCCATCGCTTTCTCGGTCGCGATGCGCGTCGCGGTCTTGCCGATGATGACGGCGAGCTCGACCTCCCAGTCGAGTTGCTGCGTCATCTTCGCGTTGTGCTGGATCGCCGCGCCCGGGCCGATCACGGAGGTCGGCGGCTTGGAGAAGACGACCGGCTGCTTCGGCAGGTCCTTGTCGGTATCCAGGCTCTTGGCGGACTCCGCGACATGCGCGCGGTAGTTCAGCCCGATGCCGAAGATGTTCTTTCGCGGACGCGGGATCGGCGCCTGCAGCTTCACATCCTCGACCGGAACGGCGGAGCCGGCCGGCAAGCGTCCATTGGTATTGTCCAGGCATTCCATGAGCGCCGGCAACAGCGTCACGCTGTTGTCGATGAACGACAGCATGTCGTTCGGCCATGCAAAGCCTTGCGACGCACCGAGGTGCTCGACGTCCACGACCAATCCGTCAACGAGGACCCCGAGGCGGGCACCGCTGGAGCCCAAAGTGTAGGTAACAAGACGCATCGAATCTTTATCCGGCTCTTTCGGTTGAATTCTGCGAGGGTAGTCAGGCCGCCACTGGCTGGTGGCCGGCATTGTCGCCATAGGCCTCTTCACGATAGAAGCCGAGACCTTCGATGACGGGCAGGTCGTTGAAGCAGAACAGGCAGGCGTCCTCGCTGTCCGAGGCATTGCCGTGCTCGTGCCAGGCCCAGGAAGGAATGCAGAAGATGTCGCGCTCCTCCCACGCAAAACGCTTGCCGCCGATGATCGAATAACCACGGCCCTTGGCGACCTGGTAGATGAAGCTGCCGGTATGCCGGTGCGACTTCGTCTTCTCGCCGGGCCGGAGCAACTGCATGCTCGCGCCGATCGTCTGCATCACGTGCCCGCCGGTGATCGGATTGACGTAGTTCATGAGAATGCCGTCATAGGGCGAGCCGTCGGTCGCGGCGGCGTATTTCCGCAAGGACTCGTAGGTCGGCTCCCACTCGTATTTGAACATGGGGGAATAGCCCTTCGACCATTTCGAATCCGCCGGCCGCAGCCCCGGATTGCCCCAGGTCTTGGTCATGTCGTCCACGGGATAGCCGGAGTCTTCCTGCTGAACCTTGGGATGGACCGCGAAAAAGTTCGCCTCCAGCGCATTGACCAGCGGGATGTCCAGGCCATCCTGCCAGATGCAAACCGAGCCGTTGCCTTCGACGCCATGCTCGTGCCAGGTGCCGTTCGGCGTGAGCACGAAATCCCGCGCCCCCAAGGTCATCTTGTGACCATCGACGATGGTGTAGGCACCCGCCCCCTCCATGATGAAGCGCAGGGCCGAGGCCGAGTGCGCGTGCGCAGTTGCGACTTCGCCGGGGTGCATCACCTGCAATCCCGAATAGAGCCAGCCGACCGCGGCCGAGACGTCGCGGCGGCCGGGATTGTTGAGGTAGATCACCCGCCGTCCCGCCTTCTCCGGCGAGACCAGCTCAACCGAACGCAGCACGTGCTCGCGCAGATCGTTATAGCGCCAGAGCACGGGAACGGAGGCCGATTGCGGAGCCCATGGCTCGATCTTGTTGGCGACCGTCCACAGCGCGCCGGCTTCGTACTTTTCCAGATCCTTGTAGTAGGCCTTGAGCTCGGGGGTGTCCTCGACATTGGCCCGGCCGACGGTGTTTTCGCGCATCCTATCCTCCAAGTCCTGTCTCGTGGCGTCGTCGGTGCGACACGTTCCGAACTTTCATTCCGGTTTGCCCGGGATCGACGCGAAGCCCGTCGGCTCCACGGCAACGCGCTCTCCGTTCGCCAGGCCAAGCGGCGTCAGTGGACGTCGATTGACCCGCAAATCGACGATGTCGTGCATTCGCTGCGGCTTCACGGACCAGTGAAGCCGCCTTGTCCGCTGTCGCGCAGGCGTTGAGATAGACAGGTGAAGCCTGGACGGCGGCAGCTCTAAAGCGAGGCAGCTTCAGCATCGGCCCTACCCTGTCGCTGGCTCATGACCGCCTTGCCGGAGAGAAGATCCGCAAGCGTGATAGCATGGCGCGGCGTTGACTTACTTCACATGTAAACGTATGCTATCGCATATTTCTGGAGGGTGCAATGGCTGAACGGTCTTTTGCTCGCGAAGTCGAGGATCTCCGGCTCGGCGACGGCGATACGTTCCGCGGCGAAGGCATCCTCGCCATCACCAAGGCGCTGCTGCAATCCGGCGTCGCCTATGTCGGCGGCTACCAGGGCTCGCCGATCTCGCATCTGATGGACGTGCTCGCCGACGCCAAGGACGTGCTCGACGATCTCGGCGTCGTGTTCCAGAGCTCCGCCAACGAGGCGGCCGCGGCGGCGATGCTCTCGGCCTCGGTGATGTATCCCCTGCGCGGCGCGGTTGCGTGGAAGTCGACGGTCGGCACCAACGTCGCCTCCGACGCGCTGGCCAATCTGGCCTCGGGCGGCGTCACCGGCGGTACCATGATCATCGTCGGCGAGGACTACGGCGAAGGCTCCTCCATCATGCAGGAGCGCACCCATGCCTTTGCGATGAAATCGCAGATGTGGCTGCTCGACCCTCGCCCCGACCATGAATGCATCGTCAATTTGATCGAGAAGGGTTTTGAGCTTTCCGAGGTCTCGAACACCCCCGTGATGCTCGAGGTTCGCGTCCGCGCCTGTCACATGCATGGCAGCTTTGCCTGCAAGGACAACGTCAAGCCGGCGCATACCATCAAGGACGCGCTCAACAATCCCAAGCGCGACGTTGGCCGCATCGTGCTGCCGCCGGCGGCCTATGAGCATGAGCAGGAGAAGATCAAGACGCGCATGCCCGCGGCTGTTGGCTTCATCCGGGACAACAAGTTGAACGAGTGGATGGGACCGAAGCACGGCAAGGTCGGCATCATCATGCAGGGCGGCATGTACAACAACGTGATCCGCGCGTTGCAATATCTCGGGCTGTCGGATGCCTATGGCAACACGCAAGTTCCGCTCTACGTCATGAACGTCACCTACCCCGTGATTGACACCGAGGTCGCGGAGTTCTGCGTCGACAAGGATGCCGTGCTCATCGTCGAGGAGGGCCAGCCGGAATATCTGGAGCAGGCGATCAACACGGTGCTGCGCCGAAGGGACATCCAGGCGCGCGTCCACGGCAAGGACGTGCTGCCGATGGGCGGCGACTACACCGCGCAGGTCCTGCTGGGCGGCGTCAGGGAATTTTTGGAGAAGACCGAGCCGCGGCTGCTCGGCAACCGGCCGCCGGCGCCGGATGCAGCGCCCGTGCTCAATCACCCCGCGGTCGAGAAACTCAAGCAGGTCGTGCCGGCGCGCCCGCCCGGGCTCTGCACCGGCTGCCCGGAGCGGCCGATCTTCGCCGCCATGAAGCTGGTCGAGGAAGAGCTCGGCCAGCACCACGTCTCCGCCGACATCGGCTGCCATTTGTTCTCGATCCTGCCGCCCTTCAATATCGGCGCGACCACCATGGGGTTCGGCCTCGGCCCGGCCTCGACCTCGGCCTTCAACGTCAAGGCCGACAAGCGCTCGATCGCGGTGATGGGCGACGGCGGCTTCTGGCACAACGGACTGACCAGCGGCATCGGCAATGCCGTGTTCAACAAGCATGACGGCGTTTTCGTCATCGTGGACAATTTCTACACCTCGGCGACCGGCGGTCAGGACATCCTGTCGTCGCGCGCGACAAACAAGCGGCGCAAGACCAACAATTCGATCGTGCAGGCCGTGAAGGGCATCGGCGGCCAGTGGGTGCGTCAGCTCGACCGCACCTATGACGTCGGCAAGATGCGCGACACGCTGAAGGAAGCGCTGACGACCAAGGACGAAGGCCCCAAGGTCATCGTCGCGTCCTCCGAATGCATGCTGAACAAGCAACGCCGCGTGAAGCCGCAGATCAACAAGGCGATCAAGGACGGAGTGCGCACCGTCAAGGAGCGCTTTGGCGTCGACGAGGACGTGTGCACCGGCGACCATGCCTGCATCCGGCTCTCCGGCTGCCCGTCGCTGTCGGTGAAGCAGCTCGACGACCCCTTGCGTGACGATCCGGTCGCGGCGATCGACAATTCCTGCGTCGGCTGCGGCAATTGCGGCGAGGTCTCCGAGGCCGCCGTGCTCTGCCCCTCGTTCTACCGCGCCGACGTCATCCACAATCCGACCCGCTGGGACATGTTCAAATCCAAATTCGCGATGGCCGTGATCGGCTGGCTGCAACGGCGGCGCGATCGCCGGCGTCCGGCGCTCGAGGCACTGGCATGAGGGACGAGACGATCCGGCTGGCCCTTCCCGCCGCGGGCGAGGTAACCGAGCGGCCGATCTCGATCGCGATCGTTGCGATGGGCGGCCAGGGCGGCGGCGTCCTGACCGACTGGATCGTCCAGCTTGCCGAGAACCATGGCTGGGTCGCGCAATCGACCTCGGTGCCCGGCGTCGCGCAGCGCACCGGCGCCACGATCTACTATATCGAGACGATGCCGCCGCTCGACGGCCGCAAGCCGATCCTGTCGCTGATGCCCACGCCCGGCGACGTCGACGTGGTGATGGCGGCGGAGTTCATGGAGGCCGGCCGATCGATCCTGCGCGGCCTTGTGACGCCGGACCGCACCACGCTGATCGCATCCAACCACCGGTCGTTTGCGATCGGCGAGAAGATCGCGCCGGGCAACGGCATCGCCGACGGCGGCGCCGTCACCGGCGCCATCGGGATCGCCGCCAAGACCGAGATCATCTTCGACCTGAACGCGCTGGCGATCGCGCATGGCAGCGTCATCTCGGCCGCGATGTTCGGCGCGCTCGCGGCGGCCGGCGTGCTGCCCTTCAGCCGTGACAGCTATCTCGACGTCATCCGCGCAGGTGGGAAAGGCGCGAAGGCCAGCATCGGGACTTTCGAGGCCGCCTTCGAGCGGGTCAAGACCGGCTCACCCGACGTTGCGGCGCCGCCGCAACCGAAACAGGCCGACACCATCCCCTCTCCCGCAACGCCCGATCCGGATCTCGCCGGGCTCGCCGCAAGGCTGACGCAGGAGCTGCCCGAGCCCGCACTCACCATGGCCCGCGCTGGCCTGAAGAAGGTGGTCGACTTCCAGGACGTCGGCTATGGAACCGAGTATCTCGACATTCTGAGGACCCTGCACACGGCCGACCGCAACGCCGGCGGTGCGGCCCGGACTTATGCCTTCACGGAAGCCGCGGCAAAGTACCTCGCCAACGCCATGACCTATGACGACGTCATCCGTGTCGCTGACCTCAAGACGCGCGCGGGTCGCCGCGCGCGCATCGAGAGCGAGCTCGAGATGTCGGAAGGACAGGTGCTCCACACCACCGAGTTCATGCATCCCCGCATGGAGGAGGTGATGGGCGTGCTGCCCGCGGGCTTCGGTCGCTGGCTTGGCGCGCGGCCGCGCCTGCTCGGCTGGCTCGATCGCCGCGTCAACCGGGGGCGCCGGGTGCGGACCTACTCGCTGCCCTGGTTCCTGGCGCTTTATGTCGTGGGCGGCCTACGCGGCCTGCGCCGCCGCTCGCTGCGGCACGCCATCGAGACGGCGCACCGGGACGGATGGCTCAAGGCCGCCACCGACGCGGTCGGCACCAACTACCAGCTCGGTGTCGAGATCCTGCAATGCCGCCGCCTCGTGAAAGGCTATTCCGATACCCACAGCCGGGGGCTGTCGAAATTCGACAAGACGCTGGCGGCGATCAAGCTGGTCGAGCGACGCGAGGATGCCGCCGACTGGGCGCGCCGCCTGCGCGAGGCGGCGCTGAAGGACAGCGCCGGCAAGGAGCTCGACGGCGTGATCCAGACCATCAAGACTTTTGCATGATGCGGGTCGAGCTCAGCACAGGATTGGATTGCCGTTCGAACCGGAGAACGTCAGGATTAGACGGCTTGACTACGATTCTCAGGTTGCTAATCGGAGCGAAAGACCCGCGATAATCCCTCTAATTGACGAGACACCTTGTCCTCGATGGTCATGCGATGCCGGCAGCACTCAAAGAGAACATTGTTCCCGTCCCCGGGCAGATTGAAACCCGGCTCTGGCTCCAATTGCTGTCGCTGCATGGCGAGCTGTTCGCCTCGCTGAATTCGATGCTGAACTCCGAGTTCGGCCTGTCGCTTGCAAAATTCGACGTGCTGGCCCAGCTCGATCGCTACCGGGACGGGCTTGCGCTTGGTCAGTTGTCGCAAAACCTGAAAGTGACCGGCGGCAATGTCTCGGGCCTCGTGCAGCGTCTTCTCGCCGACGACCTCATCAGCAGGGAAATGTCGAGCGAGGACCGGCGGTCCTTCATCGTGCGCCTGACGCCGAAGGGCGAAGCGCTGTTCAGGAAGGCAGCCGACGTCCACAAGAAGCATCTCGGCAAACGGCTCGAGAACGTTTCGGCCCAGGAGCTGGACATCGCCCTGTCCGTGTTGAAATCGCTCTCGTCAAAACTTCGTACCGAGAGCAAGAAGCAAAGTCGCAAGAGATAATGGCCAGAGAATCCAAGAGCAGATGGAAGTCAGGTCCGCCGAGGACACGGGACCAGCTGCAAACCTACATCCCGTATCTGTTCAACCGGCTCGCCAATCGCTGGAATCTCGACCAGAACCGCGACCTCAGCGAACACGGCGTCAACAATGTCGTGTTCCGGACGCTGTCAGTCCTGTTCATCTACAAGACCCTCACCGTCAACGAGATCGCCGTGCTCGCGGTGACCGAGCAGTCGACGGCGAGCCGCATGGTCGAGTCCATGGTGTCGTCGGGCCTCGTCAAGCGCGAGATCGCGGAGGAAGACCAGCGCCGACGCGTCGTGGGTTTGACGCCTGATGGCGAAGCACTGCTGCGCAAGATCTGGCCGATCATGGCGAACAACTACGACAAGCTGATCGAGGGCATCGACCCTGATGACATCGAGGTCTGTGCGCGCGTGCTGGCCAAGATGGTCGAGAACATCCGCCAGAACCAGATCTAACCTGTTTGTTGGAGCATGATCTTTTCGGAAAACCGCTTCACACTTTTCCGGATCATGCTCTGCTGCTACGGACCGAGGCCGACGAGGCTGGTGCCGCCGCAGACGTAGAGCACCTGGCCGGTGACGAAATCGGAACGTTCGTCGAGGAAGAAGGTGATGGCGTGCGCGACGTCCTCACGCGAGCCGAGCCGCCCGACCGGGACGTTGCGCGCAATCCGCTCCTGCTGCTCGGAGCCCTTGGGAATGATGCCCCAGAAATTATCGGTCAGGATCGGCCCCGGCGCGACCACATTCACGGTGATGCCGCTCGCGGCGAGCTCCAGCGCCCAGGTCCGCGCCATGCCGTGCACGCCGGCCTTGGTCGCCGAATAGGCCGAGCGCGTCGCCGCGCCCATCGCGGCCCGCGAGCTGACGAACACGATGCGTCCGAAGCGGCGCGACAGCATCCCTTCCAGCGCCGCCTGGGTCAGCAGCATCGGCGCGCCGAGGTGCAACTGCGCCAGCATCAGAATGTCTTCCGGCTTCGCGTCGGGCAGCAGGTTCGGCAGGATGACGCCCGCATTGTGCACGAGGCAGTCGATGGCGTGATCCCGGCCGATCTCCTGCGCGACCGCGCGCGTCTCCGCGATGTCGGTCAGATCGGCGCGATAGGCCGCGAGCAGTTCATGGGTCCAATCAGGCTTCTCCAACCCGACCGAGACCACGCGCTGCCCCTTCTCGACGAGCTTTCTCGCCAGCGCCTCGCCGATCCCCGAATTGCCGCCGGTGATGAGTGTGGTGCGGATCTCGCTCATGATCGCCTCCCTGCCCGCGTCAGACCTGACGCCGCTTGAGGTCGCGGAGGTCGAAGAAGGCGCCATCGCGCATCAACCTTGCGACAAAATCCTTCAGCCCGCCGCGCTGGATCTTCTCGGTTGCGGTCAGCGGCAGGCTGTCGACGAAGCAGATCCAGCCCGGCGCCTTGTAATAGGCCATCTGCTCCAGGCTCCAGCCGACGATGTCCTCGGCGAGCGCGCGGCCGGCGCCGGCCTCCTCGGCGATGATGACGGCGGCAACCTCGTCGCCGCGCACCTGATCGGGCGTCGCCGCAACCGCGGCCTGCCGGATCGCAGGATGGCGGTTGAGGACGGACTCGACCTCGACCGCGGCAATGTTCTCGCCGGACCGGCGGATCACGTTCTTCTTGCGATCGACGAAATGGAGGTCGCCGTCCGCATCGCGCGACACGATATCGCCGGTATGCAGCCAGCCGCCGTCCCACGCCTCGGCGGTGGCCTCGGGGTTCTTCAGATACTCGCGGAAGAAGCCGTAGCGCGGGTCGGCGCCTGCCCGCCGCACCAGGAGCTCGCCCGGCGTTCCGCTCGGGGAGTCATTGCCGCCGTCGTCGACGATACGAACGTCGACGTCGGGTGCGGGTCGCCCGAAGCAGCTGGTGCCGATTTTGCGCGGCTCGACATTGGCGGCGATGACGCCGCCGCTGCCCGTCTCGGTCATCGCCCAGGCCTCGAGCAGCGGAAAGCCGAAGCGGTCCTCGAACGGCGCGTGCAGGAGCTTGTCGACGCCGGCGCCGAAGCCGAAGCGCACGGTGTGCGCGCGATCCTGCCCGGACGGCGGCGCGCTCATCAGCATCGAGGGCATCACGCCGAGATAATGCAGGCAGGTCGCGCGGCTGTCGCGCACCGAAGCCCACCAGGTGCGGGGATGGAAGCGATCAAGCATGGTCAGGCTGCCGCCGACCGACAGCATCGCCATCAGCGACACCGCCATCGCGTTCATGTGGAACAGCGGCAGCGGCGTGATCATGCGCTCGCCATCCGGCTTGAGAGCGATCAGCCCGCCGACGTCGCGATACCAGTTGCCGGAATGCAGGAAATAGGTGTTGGTGAGCACGCAGCCCTTGGGCTGATCCGTCGTCCCCGACGTATAGAGCAGCGCGCATTCGCTCGAGCCGTCACTCGTGCTCGCCGGCCGCACGCCATCGAATGGCGCGGGCACGTCGTCCTCGCCGGTCACGACGGGGATCGGCCGGCCGGCCTGGCGCGCCGCCGTCTCCACCTCGTCGCGCCGCTCGGCAAGGACGAACGCCGCATTCATCTCGGAATGCGCGATGATGTATTCGAGCTCGCTCAGCCGCAGATCCGGATTGATCGGCACCACGGAGACGCCGAGCGCGTTGAGCGCGAACCACAGCTCGACGAACACCGGCCTGTTCTGAAGCAGCAGCCCGACCCGGTGGCCTTCGCCATAGCCGCAGCTCGCGAACGCGGCGCGCCAGCGCTCGACCCGATCGAGCATGGCGCGATAGGTGATCTCACCCGCCGTGATGCCGTAGATGCCGGCCGTCTCCGGCAGCACGTTGAGGAAGCCCGCCTCGCCGCGGCGAAGCGCGGTCTCGCGAAAACGGGCGTAGACTGTGGTCGCTGCGGTCAAATTCGTCTCACATGAAGAGCTGGATGTTGCCGAACGGCGCGTCGAAATTGACGAGATCCACGCGCTTGAGCTTGATCTTCAGGGCATCGCCGACCTGGACGAGATCGTGCGAGGCCCATCCCGAATAGCGGTCCAGCATGTCGCCGCGCGTCTCGGTGTAGATGTAGGAGGTCCGCGCCTTGAACACGCCGGCAGCCGTGTCGCACGCCACGATCTGCGGCGCCTGCAAAAGATGATGACAACGGCTCTTCGGCTTCTGGCTGAAGGTCCGTTCGCCGGCGAGACGCTCGACCCGCACCTTCAGGAGCAACAGGTCCTCGTACATCAGCGACGGCTGGAGCACCGGATCCTGCTGCTGCCATTCGAGCGGCATCCAGTAGCGGCCCTCGGCGTGAAACAGATCGAGCCAGGCCTGCCATTGCATCGTGTCGAGCAGCTCGGCCTCGCGATAGATGAAATCCGTGATCGTCTTCTCGGTGATCATTCGGCGGCCTCGACGTGCCTGTCCATGGCCATGGTCATGAATTTCGCCCAGGCGTGGAACTGGTTTCGCATCTGGCGCTCGGAGGTGCCGTTGATCACCGCTGTGACGTCCTGCTCTTCATGGCTCTCGTAGAGCCGGCGGAGATTGACCCATTGATTGCCGTTGGATTTCAGGCCTTCCTGCGCCCGCTCGTACATTTCGAGGTCGTCGTGGCCGACGATCGAGGTCGGCGCGTTGATGAAGCGGTTGTACATCAGCGCCCGCTCGTAGAGCTTGTCGGGCGCGCCGACCAGGCGATAGACCCAGCTCTCGACCAGGGTCTTGTCGACCGCGATCGGGATGAAGTTGCGCAGGATCTGGACGGCGCCCTTGACCATGATGTTGGGGAAATAGACGGTGTTGTGCCTGACCTCGCCGAGGATCTCGTGCGCCCGCTTCTCGCCGTAGGCCGCGACCATCTGGTCGAGATAGCCCGGGACATCCGAGTAGTTCGAATGGATGGAGTTGGCGACGCCGGTGTGGCCATGGCCGTTTGGCCAGATCCTGATGCCGCTCTGCTCGTAGAACTCGTACGGGCTCATGAAGGGACCGTAGAGTTGCACCGCCATCGGCGTTTCCGTGGAATCGCCCTGCTCGCGCTTCCAGACCTTGACCGCAGTGCCGGCCGAGCTCTCATGCGCCACCATCGGATGGCAGGTGTCGGTCTGGTTCTCGACCAGCATCTTCCAGTTGCAGGTGTGCATGTAGCGGATCGGCGTCGCCATGACGGCGAGCTCGCCCTCCGGCGAGCGGTCGACCATGTTGTCGATGGTCGAAAGGCTCTCGCCGAAATAGTCCTCGAAGGAGACGCCGCTGTCGCTGAGCCGTGCGAAGATGAAGTCGCGATGGATCACGACGTTCTTGACCCTGGACAGCCCCTCATTCGCCTTTGTGTCGCCGAAGCCGGTGCCCTCGTAGCCCTTCTTCAGCGGGATCGCGAGCAGCGAGCCGTCGGTCTTGAAGGACCAGGCGTGATAGGGGCAGCGGAAGAACTTTCCGGTGTTGCCGCAGGGCTCGGAGGCGATCTTCACGCCCTTGTGCGGACAGCGATTGTAGAACACATGGATGGAGCCGTCGGTATGACGGCTCGCCAGCACCGGCTGGCGGCCGATCGTGGCGGTGATGAAATCGCCGGGCTTCGCCAACTGGCTGGCATGCCCGACATAGACCCAGCTGTTCGGGAACAGATGCTCCATCTCGAGCTCGAAGATCTCGGGGTCGACATAGACGTCGCGATGAACCTCGGCCTCGCGCACCAGCGCGGCAATCGCGTGGGCATCCCTTCCGTATTTCGCCATGGCGTCCCTCGCCTCCCTCACAAATCCAGCACCAGACGTTCCGACTTCGCGCGCGACACGCAGATCTGCATGACCTTGTTGGAGGCCTTCTCGTCGTCGCTGAGGATGACGTCGCGATGGTCGGGCACCCCGTCGACCACGCCGCACTGGCAGATGCCGCAATCGCCGCGCTGGCAGTCGTAGAGCACGTCGAGGCCCGCCGCCTCCAGTGCCTGAATGATGGTCTGGCCGGCTGCGACGCGGACGACCTGTCCGGTCGATCTGATCTCGACCTCAAACGGCAGGTCGGGTGAGGACGGCTGCTCTGCCCTGAAGAGCTCGTAGTGGATGCGGTCCGCCGGGACGCCCCCGGCAAGCGCGGCCGCCTTCACCGCGTCGATCATCCCCGCAGGACCGCAGACGTAGATGTGGGAGTTTGCGGCCGCTTCCCTGAGCGCCGCGGCAATATCCAAACGGGACTTGTCGCTGTCGTAGTGAACGGACAGGCCCTTGGCGCAAATGTCCCGCAGATGCGGCAGGAACGCCAAGAGTCCTTGCGTGCGGCCCGCGTAGTGCAGGCGAAACGGACTTGCGCGGGCGGTAAGCTCTGCCGCCATCGACAGGATCGGCGTGACACCGATGCCGCCGGCAAACAGCAGCGCGGGCGCTGGCCCCTCATGCAGATGAAAGTTGTTCACCGGCGCGCTTGCCTTCACGACATCGCCGATTTTCAGCGCGTGCATGAACTGCGAGCCGCCGGTCGAGGCCTCCTCGCGCAGCACCCCGAGCGCCAGCGTACCCTCAGGGAGGCCCGGCAAAGCCATCAGCGAGTACGGCCGGTCGCCTCCATTCGGGAGCGCCACCCGGATATGGGCGCCTGCCTGCCATCGCGGCACCGGGCCGTCCTCCACGTCAAACACAAGGCTCCGTATGAACGGCGTCTCCGCGGCATACGACCTGACCTTGAGCTTGAGCGGATGCGCGTCCATTCAGGCATCTCACGAATTATATGAATTTGCATATTTTTAGACATGTAATAATTGGGTGTCAATCGGCCGCAAGGGCCGACATGGGGCGGCCATGGCGGGAGGTCTCGGCGCCCGCCGCCCCTATTTGATCGGCGGCGGCCGCACCAGCTGGAAGAGATCGCGAGGCCTCGCATACCAGCCCGACCCGTGCATGCGGGCAATGAGGTCGAGGCCGATCGTATCGATATAGCCTCTCTGTGCATCGATCACGAACTGCTCCGCCACATGAGCGCAGACGATCTCGCCGATCACCGCGATCTGCCGGGGCCCGGTCTCCTGAACCGAGAGGGAGCGACATTCGAACGCCACCGGGCACCCCTTGATGAGCGGAGGCGCAACCATCTGCGAAGGCAGTGTTTGAAGCCCCGCAATCTCCATCTCGTCGACGCCGGCCGGAGCATCGACGGCCGTCGCGTTCATGGCTTCAGCCATCTGGTGCGACACCAGGTGAGCGACGAACTCACGCGTCTCGACGATATTCTGCGCCGTGTCTTTCAAGCCCTTGTTCGGATGACGCAGCAGGCCGAGCACCACCGTCGGCGGCTCATGCCCGAGGACGTTGAAGAAGCTGAAAGGCGCGGCATTGGCGGCGCCGTCCCGGGAGCGGGTCGTCACCCATGCGATGGGGCGCGGCGTAACGGTCGCGGTGAGAATCTTGTAGCGGATATCCGCCGGAAGCTGACCCATATCGAAGAGCATCGGTCCCTCAATTGCGCGCGCATTTCCGACCGACCAGATCACCGATGCGACCGAAGACCACTGCGCCGATCGGCCGGATCACGAAGCCGGCCGCAAGAGCACCGAGCGAAGCAAGCACGGCGGCGGTCGGGTTGTCCGGCGGAAACAATACCGAGCTCATGAACACGGCGAGCGAGCCGTAGATGAAGAAGTCGTACCACTCGAACACGGTGCCGAGGGTCGAGGCGAGAACGACCTGCCGCGCCTCGCTGCGCGTCAGATTCTGGTCGGCTGGTACCGCCGTCGCTCGTGCATCCATCGTCATTCCCCTGTTTGCGCCCGCGGCCAAACCCAGCCCCGCTTCAGGCAATTTTATTTAGTCATATACATATGATGTTGTCAAATATAGCAAGCTTGAATATCCGGCGCGACGCGCCCAATAATGCGCCAGCACGACACCCGCCATAACACCCTGATCTATAAGGATTTTCAGTGAAGAAGCCGCGCCGTCCCCGCCCGCCGGATTCGGCGCCTGTGTCCGCACGAGGAGCCAAACCCGGCAAGATCAGCAAGGCCGAACGGACCGGACGGCGCGGCATTCAGTCGATCGAGATCGGCTTCAAGATCCTCGACTATCTCAGGACCGAGATGCGGCCCGTGCCGCTGAAGATGATCGCCGCCAACACCGGAATGTCCGCGGCCAACGTCCACTATTATCTCGTGAGCTTTCAGGCGGTGGGCATCGTCCGACAGGAGAGCGACACCGGCTGCTATGCCCTCGGCCCCTACGCATTGAAGCTCGGCATGGCGGCCATCGAGCAATTCGACGTCTTCGCCGTCGCGCGGCCGGCCATGACCGAACTCGCAACGACGATCGGCCACACCGTATTTCTCGGCGTGTGGGGCAATCGTGGCCCGACCATCATCTATCGCGTCGAGGGCGGAGCCAGCCGGCCCATTATCGAGCTGCGTGTCGGAAGCGTCCTGAGCCTGCTGCGGTCCGCGCTGGGGCGAAACTTCCTTGCACATCTGCCGCGCTCGCTGACGGGCGAGATGCTGGATCAGGAGCTCAAGGAGGAACGTTCGCGCGAGACGCGGGTGGATGACGCGCCAACCACCAAGGCCGAGGTGGAGGAGATGATGGACACAATCCGGCGCGATGGCATCAGCCGTTGCCGTGACGCCCTTCTGCCGAACTTCACCTCCCTGTCCGCACCGATCTTCGACCAGGGCGGGTTCATGATCGCAGCCATCACGATGATGGGACCCATCGGTATTCTCGACGATGACCTGAAAGGTCCGACAGCGACGGCCCTGATCGCCCACGCGCGCGCCCTCTCCGCGACCGCCGGCTGGCAACCGGGAGGCTGAACCGCCCGGAATTACGGCAGATTGTCCCGCAGAAAAATGTCGATGCGAATACGCTCCTGGTCGGGGCTGATGGGCTCACCCGAGCAATGCGCGAGCAGGACTCGCGCCGCAGACCGCGCCTCGTGGCCGGGGTCCTGGTTGATGATCGCATCGAGCGTGCCGCGGACCAGGAAACGCCGCGTGTACTGGGTCAGCTCATGAGTGATCCAGACCACTTCGCGCGCACGCCCCGAGGCCTCAAGCGCATCGGCGATGCCACGGTTCCCGGCGCCGCAGCAGTATATGCCGCGGAGATCGGCATGGCGCGCGAGGAGCGACGCTGTGAGCTCGAGCGTGCGCGCGCTGTCGTCGCGGCCCTCGATGACCGGGAGCGCGAGCAGGTTCGGATACTCGCTGGACAGGATCTGGTGAAACCCGAACTGCCGCTCGGTGTGATCGCGCAGCGACAGCGATCCCGCGATCACGGCAACCGCTCCCTCGCGGCCGGCCAGGAAACGCCCCATCAGGGTGGCCGCAGTCCGCCCCGCGGCCGGGTTGTCGATACCGACATAGTGCAGGCGGCGCGAGCTCGGCGCGTCCGACACCAGGGTCACCACGGCGACCCCGCGGCCCACGAGTTCGTCGATCGCGGCGCGCACCCTCGGATGGTCGAGCGCGATGACGGCGACGCCCTGATAGGCCGGCGACAGGTTTTCCAGCGCGCTGGCCAGCACGTCCGGATCGAACACGTCGACATGGAGGATGTCGATGAAGCCGCGCTGGCCGGCGAGCCAGTCCGCGGTGCGCTGGACCTGCTCGGTCAGGTTGGTCATGAAGCTGTTGCTGCCGGTCGGCAGCACGAACGCGAAGCGGAACGTCTGGCCGCGGGCGAGCCGCGCGGCCGCGACGTCGGCACGATAGCCGAGCTTGGCCACCGCGGCCTCGACACGCGCGACCGTCTTGGCGCGCACGCCCTCGCGCCGGTTGACGACGCGGTCGACGGTGGCGAGCGAAACGCCCGCCGCGCGCGCGACATCCTCGAGCGTGGCACGAAGCACCGGCTGCGCCGCACCGGCTGTCATTCGCGCGCCGCCCACAGCATGCCGCGGGTCATCAACGTCCGGATCTCAGGTACGTCGAGCTCGTAGGCGCGGTGGCCGAGCGAGGAATAGAACACCCTGCCCGCGCCGTAGCGCTTCTTCCACACCACAGGCATGACCACGCCCTCGATCCAGGGCGCGTGCTCGCCGGTGAAGGTCGTCGTCGCCAACACCTCGTTGGCGGGGTCAACATGCATGTAATACTGCTCTGAACGATGCGCGAAACTCTTCAGACCCTTCATGATGGGGTCATCCGGCTTCGTCAAGTCGACCTTGTAGTCGATGATGTTGCCGGGATGCGCAACCCACTGCCCGCCGCACAGGAACTGGTAGTCGACGGAATCGCGGAATGCGTCGCACATGCCGCCATGATGGCCGGCGAGCCCGACGCCGCTGCGCACCGCCGCGCAGAGATTGAGCGCTTCGGCCTTCTCGATCTTCGACATGGTGTAGATCGGGATGATCAGCGACAGATCGTGAATCGCGGGATCGGCGAACGCCGCGGTCGTAGTCTCGATCCGCACCTCGAAGCCCTCCGCCTTCAGCCAGCCGCGAATCATCGAGGCACAGAGATCCGGATCGTGTCCCGGCCAACCACCCCAAACAATCATTGCCTTGCGCATGTTTCTGTCCTCAGTCGATCTGTCCGGTTTCGCGTCCGGCCGGCAGCATCGCCGGCCGCTCGACGCGACTCTCGATCCCGACGCGCCGCCCTTCGTCGGCGGAGGTCTGGAACGCCTCCATCACCTCCAGCACGTGGAAGGCAAGCGCCCCGCTGGCGCGGTGCGGCCGGTTGTTCAGGATCGCGGCGGCCATGTCGGCAACGCCGATCGAGCGGAACTCGCCGTCGACATGACCGTGCGTCGGCGGCACCGTCTCCCATTCACCACCGGCCCTCGCGACCTGCACCTCGCCGCCGAAGCGGTTCGGGTCCGGCACCAGCATGCTGCCCTTGTCGCCATAGATCTCGATCGGCGCGTGCCGGTGCTTCGGCACGTCGAAGCTCATGGCGATCGAGACGACCGCCCCGCTCTCGAATTCGAGCGTGCCCGCCACATGGGTCGGTACCTCGACGGGAATCAGCGTGCCGTTCATCGGCTGGCTGGTGACCACGCGCTCGGATTTCGGGCGCGCGGTCGAGCCCATCACGCTTGCGACCGGGCCGAGCAGCTGCACGAGATCGGTGATGTAATACGGCCCCATGTCCAGCATCGGCCCGCCACCGCGCAGGTAATAGAAGCCTGGCGCCGGATGCCAGCGCTCGTGGCCGGGACAGCCGAAGAAGGCGCTGCCCGCAACCGGCGTGCCGATCGCACCGTCGTCGATCAGCTTGCGCGCGGTCTGGTGTCCGCCGCCGAGGAACGTATCCGGCGCGCAGCCGACGCGAAGGTTCTTCTGTGCGGCGAGATCCATCACCTTGCGCGCCTCCGCGACGTTGATGCCGAGCGGCTTCTCGGAGTGGACATGCTTGCCGGCATTGAGCACGGCGAGACTGACGTCGGTGTGGGCGAGCGGCACGGTGAGATTGATGACGATCTCGACGTCGTCGCGCCTCAGCAACTGATCGACCCGCATCCCGGGCAGGCCGAAGGCCGCGCCCTGGCGCTCCGCAGCATCGCTGCGCATGTCGGCGAGTGCCCTGACTTCCATGAAAGGAAAGCGCTGGGCCGCCTTCAGATAGGCGGTACTGATATTGCCGCAGCCGATGATTCCGACGCCTATTCTTCTCATTGTGATCTCCGTGAGATACCGATCATCCCTTGACCGCGCCTGCGGTGAGGCCGGCGACGATGTGCTTCTGCGCCAGAAGGAAGAGAATGACCGTCGGCAGGATGGTCAGCGTGATGAAGGCCAGGATCAGGTGCCACTCGGACGAATACTCACCTTGGTAAACCATGATACCGAGCGGCCAGGGATACAGCGCATCGGTGTTGAGCATCACCAGCGGCAGCAGATAGGCGTTCCAGCTGTTGACGAAGGTGATGGTGCCGACGGTGGCAAGGATCGGCCGTGACAGCGGCAGCGTCACGTAGCGAAAGAACTTGATATAGCTGCAGCCGTCCACCAGCGCGGCTTCGAGCAGTTCATAGGGAATGTCCTTGAAGAAGCGCCGCAGCAGCAGCACGCTCATGGCCAGGCTGAACGCGACCTGCGGCAGTGCGACGCCGAAATACGTATCGAGTAGCCCGAGATCGCGCACCTTGATGAAGAGCGGCAGCACCGCTGTCGCGGCGGGAAACAACAGGCCGAGCGTCAGGTAGCTCAGCAGCATCGAGCTGCCGTAGAACCTGACATGAGCGAAGGTGAACGCCGCCATCGAGGCCGTGATCAGGGTCAGCGTCACCGCGAGCGTCGAGATGACCAGCGAGTTGCGGAGCAGCTGCCAGTAGCGCGCCGAGAACAGGATGTCGGCATAGTTCTGCCATTCCCAGTGCCTGGGCAGGCCGAACGGATTGACGCGCAGCTCGCCGAGCGACTTGAAGCCGCCGAGCAGGGTCGCGAGCAGCGGCACCAGCACGAAGATGGCGATCACGGCGAGGAACAGCGCCTTGAACAGGATGGAGGGATCGAACGGGGTACGGGCGGACTCGGCGTCATTCATCGCGCATGAACCATCGCTTGTAGGTGAAGGCAAAGGTCACGCAGATCACGAACAGGATGACGCCGATCGCGCTGCCATAGCCGACGCGCATGCGGGAGATGCCGTTGTTGTAGAGGAAGCTCACCAACGTGTTGGAGGAATCCGCAGGTCCTCCGCGCGTCAGCGGCATCACCAGGTCGAACAACTGCAGCGAGCCGATGATGGCGAAGAACACCGAGAGCCGGATCGTCGGATAGAGCAACGGGATGACGACGTGGCGGAGCGTCTGCGACCGCGTCGCGCCGTCGATGGTGGCCGCCTCGACCAGGCTCTTGTCGAGGCCCTGGAGCGCGGCGATGAACAGCATCATATGGAAGCCAAAATACTTCCAGACGATGACGATCAGCACCGCCAGCATCGCCGTGTCGGTCGAGGCCAGCAGATGCGGCGGCTCGGCGCCGAAGGTGCGCCAGATCGAAGCGACCAGACCATAATCGCCGTCATAGACGAACGAGAAGATCAGCCCGGTTGCGATCTCCGCCAGAATGTAAGGCATGAAGAACAGCATCCGCAGCGCCACTGCGCCGCGGAAACGCTCGGCGAGCATCAGCGCGAGCGTGAGCGCCAGCGGCAGCTGTACCAGCAGCGAGACCGCGATGATCAGCCCGTTGTTGCGCAGCGCGAGCCAGAAGGCGCGCGTCTCCAGCACGAAGCGGTAGTTGTCGAAGCCGATCCAGTTGGTCGGCCTGCCAAAGCCGTTCCAGTTGAAGGCCGAGTACCAGGCGGCCTCGCCAATCGGCAGCACCACGAACAGCGTGAACAGCAGCAGCGCCGGCGGCAGGAACAGGATCAGCACCGTGAAGCGGCCGTCCCAGCCGGGACCGCGCACCGCCGTCGACGAAACCGACGTCTGCGCAACGCCCATCGCCGGCGCGCTCACGATCGGTCGCGCCACCGTCAGTTACCCTGCTTCCAGGCCGCCTCGATCGCCTTGGCGGCGTCCTGCGGGTTCATGCTGCCGCCGGCGATCTCTGCGGTGACGTCGTTGACGACGCGGCCGACCGAGGGGCCGAGGCTCTGGTCATAGAAGTTCTGGTGGTAGTTCGACTTCGCCAGATTAGCCGCGATCAGCTTCATGAAGGCGTTGTTGAGGCCGGCGTCCGCGCCCTGCACCACCGGGATGATGAAATTGCTCGCCGCAAGCCGCGTCTGCACGTCCTTGGAGACGAAGTATTTCAGGAAATCGACTGCCTCCTTCGGCGAGCCCTTGGTGATGAGCCAACCGGTGATGCCGCCGAGCGTATCCGTCGGCGCGCCGCCGCCTGATACGACCGGGAAGTCGAACCAGCAGATCTTGTCCTCGGAGAGACCAACCTTGTCGGCGGCGAGCGCGCGCTGCAAATGATAGACGGTGCTGATCGCGAGCGTCATGGCCGCCTTGCCGTCGCCGAAATAACCGACCGCCTGCGGATTCTTGAAGCCCAGGAAACCGTTCTGGAACGGCTGAAGATCGACGAGCTGCTTGAACAGCTCGCCGGACTTCTGGAATGTTTCGCCGGCGAAGCCGCCGTTCTCGCCGCGCAGCGCCGCGTCGAAGGCCGGCTTGCCGCCGATGCGCACGGCAAGATGCGTCCAGTAGAAGTGCAACGGCCATTTGTCGGCGCCGCCGACCACGATCGGCGTGACGCCGGCGGCCTTCAACGTCTTGACGGCGGCAAGCAGGTCGTCCCAGCTCTTGATCCCCGCAGGATCCACCTTCGCCTTGGCCATCAGCTCCCTGTTGCAGAGGAAGCCGACCTGCGACAGCGCGGTCGGCAGACCATAAGCGCGGCCATTGCTGGTGAAGGCTGCGAGCGCTGCCGGCGTCAGGCTGTCGCTGTAACCCTTCACGGAATCGGTGATGTCGTCGAGGACGCCAGCCTCGATCTGCGTCTTCAGGACGCCACCGGCCCAGCTGTAGATGATGTTGGGCCGATCCCTGGATTGCAGGATGGTCGGCAGCTTGGCCTTGTAGGCCTCGTTCTCGAGAAACTGCATCTCGACCTTGACGCCCGGATGCGACGCCTCATAGGCGCGCGCGACCTCCTCCCAGATCTTCACCTGGGCCGGGTTGGCCTCGATGTGGAGCCATTTCACCGTCGTGTCGGCTGCGGCAGAGTTGGCCCAAAGCAGGCATGCGGCAGCGGCGAGTCCCAGCTTCCCGAGCAGTCTCATCACATCCTCCCAACCGGCTCTTATTCTTTGGCTGCAATCCTGCCTTCAATTTTTGAGGTACGCAACTAAAATTCTGATCTATAGACCTCACGCGGGAATGGCTAAGGTCTGGGAAGACTTGGGCGGCGCCTCGCGCCGCCCGCAACGCAACTCGAGAGGTGCCCATGGCCGCCATTTATTCCGACCTCGCCGGCAAGGTCGTTCTCGTCACCGGTGGCGCATCGGGAATTGGCGCTGCGATCGTGCAGCGCTTCGCGCAGCAGAAATCCAATGTCGTGTTCTTCGACATCAAGGCCGACGAGGGCCAGCGCCTGGCGCGCGAATTGTCGGATCAAGGCCTGGCTGCGCATTTCCAGCGCGTCGACCTGACCGATATCGCCGCGTTGCGCGCCAGCGTCGCGGCGACGCGCAACGCGCACGGCGCGATCAATGTCCTCGTCAACAATGCCGCGCATGACGAACGGCACGACACCGAGGAGGTGACGCCGGAGTATTGGGACGACCGCATCGCGGTGAACCTGAAGCACCAGTTCTTTGCGGCGCAAGCCGTGTTGCCGGACATGAAGGCCGCGAATGCCGGCGCCATCATCAATTTCGGCTCGGTGTCGTGGATCGCCGGACAAGGCGGCATGGCCGCGTACACGGCCAGCAAGTCAGGCGTCATCGGTCTCACGCGCTCTTTGGCGCGCGACTACGGCCCCTACAATGTCCGCGTGAACGCGATCGCGCCGGGCTGGATCATGACCGAGCGCCAGCTCGAGAAATGGATGACGCCGGCGGGCGAGATCGAACTGCAGCAGCGACAGTGCCTGAAGCGCAAGCTCGTCCCCGATGAGGTCGCAAAGTTCACCGTCTTCCTCGCGTCTGACGAGGCCTCCGCCTGCACCGCTCAGCACTACATCGTGGATGGCGGCTGGGTGTGAGGTGCTTTGAGGCTGGCGGGCGCATCAGGGCGCGGCACGGTCGCCGATTGCACCGCAAGATCACCTGCGCCGCAGCATTCAAAAATGAGACTGCCCGTCAAACCGGACGAGGCGCCCACGCAGGCACCGCATTCGACTTCGGCTAGCTTCCCTCCAAAGCCACGGGCCGTTCGAGAGCCACGGGGCGTCGCGCCCGGTTCGGCGCGGCAACGAAGCGACGACAACAGGGAGGAGCACAATGTTGAAATGCAGTGTGGGACTGCTCGCGCTGAGCAGCCTGTTTCTTTCGGGCGCGGCGATCGCCCAGGAAAAGATCAAGGTGGGCGTGACCGCAACCCTCGAAGGCACCTACACGGTGCTCGGCGAGGACGGCATGCGCGGCCACCAGACGGCGCTCAACGTGCTGGGCAAGAAAGTCGGTGACAAGGAACTTGAGTTCATCGTCGCGTCAACCGACGCGACGCCGGATTCGGCCGTGCGCGCCGTCCGCAAGCTGATCGAGCAGGACAAGGTGCAGATCCTGCTGTCGCCGCTCTCCGGCGACGAGGGCATCGCGGTGAAGAACTTTGCAAAGACCCATCCCGAGCTGACTTTCATCAATGCGGCATCGGGCGCCCAGGAAACGACCTATGTCGATCCTGCCCCGAACTTCTTCCGCTACAACATGGACGGCGCGCAGTGGCAGGTCGGCCTCGGCAAATACGCCTACGACGAAAAGAAGTATCGCAAGATCGCGACCGTCGGCGAAGACTACTCTTTCATCTACACCCAGGTGTTCGGCCTCGTGCTCGAGTTCTGCGGCGCCGGCGGCCAGGTCACCAACCGGCAATGGGTGCCGCTCGGCACCAAGGACTTTGCCTCGGTGATCGCCGCGCTGCCCGACGATGTCGATGCCATCTATCTCGGACTTGGCGGGGCGGACGCCGTCAACTTCCTCAATCAATATCAGCAGGCCGGCGGCAAGGCGCATCTGATGGGAGGTTCCATCATGATCGACCAGACCATCCTGTCGTCAAAGGGGAATGCCAAGAACGCGCTGATCGGCACCATCGCAGCGAGCGGCCAGGCCGATACCTGGGAGGATCCGGGCTGGCAGAAGTTCGTGAAGGCCTATCAGGACGCCTTCCCGCCCAACAAGCGCTTTCCAAGCCCGTCACTGCTTGCGACCAACTACTACGGCTCGACGATGGCCTTGATCCTGGCGCTGCGCGCGGTCAATGGCGATCTCAGCGACAACCAGTCGAAGTTCAGGACTGCGCTCGCCAAGATCGAGCTCGACGCGCCGAACGGCAAGATCAAGCTCGACTCCAATCGTCAGGCGATCGGCACCAACTTCGTCACCGAGGTCGTCGATGACGGCAAGGGGGCGCTGTTCAGCAAGGTCGTGAAGGTGATCCCGAACGTGAACCAGACGCTCGGCTACGATGCGGCCGTGTTCTCGAAGATCGGGCTCCCGAGCCGTAGCGTGCCGGAATGTAAGAAATACTGACGCATCGCATCGACAGCACATGAGCGGGGAGCGACTTGCTGACGCGGGTGCTCTCCGCTCTTGCAATCTCCGCGGCGTTGTTGAACGCTGGCTGAAAAGACAAGAACATTCGGGAGGGGAGGCATGAGCCGTGCGCTCGCCGTCTTCCACGGCCGGTTCGGTCGGGCGACGGTTTATCAGTTGAACCGCCCTTTCAATATCCACGCCCATCGTGAAGGTCATCTGATCTTCCATGTCGGCGGCATGCCCGCATGCATCGATGTCTCCGGCGGCCACTACGATCTCACCGAAACCTCCGTCGTCGCCGTCAATCCCTGGGAGCCGCACAATTTTCTTCCGACCGACCTCGACGCCGGCGCGATCTTCTTCGTGCTCTACGTCAATCCCGAATGGTTTGCGCCCGATGCATCGGGCTCCGACCGGCTGCGCTTCGGCCGCACGCAGTTCAAGCGCACCGTCGCGCTCGACAAGCACATCCGGCGGACAGCCGCCTTGGTGTGCGGCGCACCATCGCTCTCCAGCCTCGATTCCGAACTCCGGCAGCTGATCGACATCTGCTACGACGAAAGCTGGCAACAGGCGGAGACCGCGCGCGATCCGCGCGCAAACGGCTCCGTCACCGATTTTCGCGTGCGCAAATGCATCAAGATGATGTCGGAGAGCCCCGGCGCCGAGATCCAGCTCGACACGATCGCGCGCGAATCCGGCCTGTCGCGGCCGCACTTCTACCGATTGTTCCGCGTCCAGACCGGCGTCACGCCGAACCTCTATCTCAACACGCTGATCATGGAACAGGCGCTCGAAGCGCTGGTCGCCAGCGAGGCACCGATCGCCGATATCGGCTTCGATCTCGGCTTCTCCTCGCAGAGCGGCTTCACCCGCTTCTTCGCCGCCAATGTGGGGATGGCTCCGACCGACTATCGTCGCGCCGCCAAGGTCTTGCGCGCCTGACCGCCGCGCGAAAAGATACTCACGATCAAACGTCCCTCCCGAAGCCCGGCTAGGATGAGCGCAACGCGATCCCGAGATGGTCGCGACGACGGGAGCGCACGTTCATGGCGAGGCAAGCAGCCGCTGCAAGGCTGTCTGACCTGCATTCGGTGGAGCTTCGGCGCGCTGCCTGGGCAAGCGGGCGGCGCACATGAGCCGTTTCATCGAACGCCATCCCGCCTGGGCGCTGATCGCGATCATCGCGATTGCCGTCGCGCTCTGGCTGGTCTTCGCAGTCTGGCCACCGGGCCTCGAAGAGGCGATCGGCCGCAAGCGCGTCTTCCTCAACGCAGTCTTCAACGGCATCACGCTCGGCGGCCTCTACTTCCTCGTCGCGAGCGGCTTCACGCTGATCTTCGGCCTGATGCGCAACGTCAACCTTGCGCACGGCTCTCTCTATCTGTTCGGCGGCTATGTCGGCTACGCCATCAGCACAGCCACCGGCTCCTGGCTCCTCAGCTTCATCGTTGCCTTCGTCCTGACTGCACTGGTCGGCGTGCTGCTCCAGGTGATCGTGTTCCGGCGCATGGAAGGCCAGGACCTCAGGCAGACCATGGTGACGATCGGGCTCTCGATCGTGTTTGCCGACCTGATGCTATGGGCCTGCGGCGGCGACTTCTACCAGATCCAGACCCCGAGCTGGCTGATCGGGCCCGTGGACCTGCCGCTGATCACGGCGGTGAAATCCTCGGGCGAGCCGGTCTACCTCCGATATCCGGTGGTGCGGCTGGTGATCTTCGCGGCGTCCGTCGTGATCGGCGTCGGCATGTGGCTCGCGCTCAACCGCACCCGGATCGGCATGATCATCCGCGCCGGCGTCGACGATCGCGACATGCTGGCCGCCACCGGCGTCCGCATCCAGCTCGTCTTCGTGCTGGTGTTTGCGTTCGGCGCAGGGCTTGCCGGCGTCGCCGGGGTCGTTGGCGGCACCTTCCAGTCGCTGTCCCCGGGCGAAGACATCCGCTTCCTGCTCGCCTCGCTCGTCGTCGTGATCGTCGGCGGCATGGGCTCGATCCCCGGTGCGGCGCTCGGCGCGCTCATCATCGGCCTCGCCGAGCAGCTCGGCTCGGTCTACATCCCGACCTACGCCATCGTCGTGACCTTCCTGATCATGGTGCTGGTGCTGGCGATCCGGCCGCAGGGCCTGCTGGCGAGGCGCTGACATGTCCCTCGCGCACGATGCCCGCGTTGCCGCCCGCCCCGCCACCACGGCGCAGCATTCCGCACGGGCATGGCCGGAGATCGACAATCCCGCCGCCTGGATCGTCGCGGTCCTCCTCCTGATCATGCCGCTGATCGCCAACGGCTTCTTCCTGATCGAGATCTTCGCCACCACGCTGATCCTCGGCATCATGGCGCTGAGCCTGATGTTCCTGGCCGGCTATGGCGGCATGGTCAGCCTGATGCAGCTCACCATCGCGGGCTTTGCGGCCTACATGGTCGCCGTGTTCGGCGTCAGCGCCAACACCAATATCAGCCTCGGCTGGCCGTGGTGGCTCGCGGTCCCGATGGCGCTCGCGCTCGCGACCATCTTCGGCACGCTCGGCGGCGCGCTGGCCGTCCGCACCGAAGGCATCTACACCATCATGATCACGCTCGCGATCGGCGCGGCCTTCTACTACTTCACCAACCAGAACTGGGCGATCTTCAACGGCCACACCGGCATCAACACCGTCGCGACGCCGCATTTCTGGGGCGTCAACTGGCGCGCCGACATTCCCTTCTACTACGTCGTGCTCGCGGTCGCCGCGCTGTGCTACTTCGCCGTCGACTACATCTCCCGCGCCCCCTTCGGCCTGGCGCTGCAAGGCGTGCGCGACAATCCGCGCCGCATGGCCGCGCTCGGCTTCAACGTCAATGCGCACCGCATCGCCGCCTATGTTTTTGCGTCCTTCGTCGCGGCGCTCGCCGGCGTGCTCCAGGTCTGGAACTACCGCCAGATCTCGCCGGGCTCGGTCAGCGTCGGTGCCTGCATCGACGTGCTGATCATCGCCGTGGTCGGCGGCATCACGCGCCCGATCGGTCCCTTCATCGGCGCGCTGATCTTCGTGCTGCTGCGCACCTTCGCGCTCGATGTCCTGATCAAGTTCGGGCTCGACGGCAACCGCTTCCGGCTGCTGATCGGGCTCGGCTTCCTCGCCATCGTATTCTGGTCCTCGGATGGCGTCATCGGCCTGTGGCAGCGCTGGCGCCAGAGCCATCGCCCCACGACGGGCCGTTCGGGCGGAGCGCACGGCCATGGATAGCGTCGCCCAACGCCTCTCCGCCGTCGGCGCCGGCGCCGCACTCGAGCTGCGTGGCGTCACGCGCCTGTTCGGCGCGCTGGCTGCGCTGACCGACGTCACCATCACCGTGCGTCCGGGCGAGCGGCGCGCCGTGCTCGGCTCGAACGGCGCCGGCAAGACCACGCTGTTCAACTGCATCACAGGTGACTTCCCGCCCTCCTCCGGCACCATCCGCTTCTTCGGCGAGGACGTCACGCACTTCCCGCCCTATGAACGCATCCGCCGCGGGTTACGCCGGACCTACCAGATCTCGGCGCTGTTCCCCGGCCTCACCGTGCAGGACAACGTCTATCTCGCCTGCCGCGGCATCTCGCGCGGACGCTTCTCATTCCTGCGCCCGGGACAGAACGACGCCCTGATGCACGCCGCCGACAACCTCGTGCAGGCCGTGCACCTCACCGCGGTGAAGGACCAGCGCGTCGCCGAGCTCGCGCATGGCCAGCAGCGCCAGCTCGAGATCGCGCTCGCGCTCGCCGGCGCCCCGCGCTTCGTGCTGTTCGACGAACCGGCCGCGGGCCTGTCGCCGACCGAACGGCAGGAGCTGATCGAGATCCTGACCTCGCTGCCCGCCCATATCGGCTACATCATCATCGAGCACGACATGGACGTCGCCTTGCGCGTGGTCGAGAGCGTCACGATGATGCACAACGGCCGCGTCTTCAAGGAAGGCCTGCCCCAGGAGATCCAGTCCGATCCCGAGGTGCAGGAGCTTTACCTCGGAGGCGGCCATGAATGAGGCCCGCCGGCCCAATGCCGCGCTCGAGGTCCGCGGCCTCGACGTCTACTACGGACACTCGCACGCGCTGCAAGGCGTCGACCTCACCCTGGAGAGCGGCGTGTTCTCCGTCGTCGGCCGCAACGGCATGGGCAAGACCACGCTGTGCAAGGCGATCATGGGGCTGGTGGGCGTGAGCGGCGGATCGATCCGCGTCCGCGGCGAGGACATCACGCGGCGCTCGCCGGCCCACATCGCCCGCCTCGGCGTCGGCTATGTGCCGCAGGGCCGCCGTCTCTGGCGCTCGCTCAGCGTCGACGAGCATCTGCGGCTCGCCGGCAGCATGCGATCGGGCGCCTGGACCGTCGAGCGCATCTACGACACCTTCCCGCGTCTCGCCGAGCGCAAGGACCATGGCGGCGGCCAGCTCTCCGGCGGCGAGCAGCAGATGCTCGCGATCTCGCGCGCGCTGCTCACCAATCCGCATTTGCTGATCATGGACGAGCCGACCGAGGGGCTCGCCCCCGTCATCGTGGCACAGGTCGAGGAGATGCTGCTGCGGCTTGGCGAGGACGGCGACATGGCCGTGCTCGTGATCGAGCAGAACATCGGTGTCGCCACCGCGGTCTCGCGCAATGTCGCGATCATGGTGAACGGCCGCATCAACCGCATCATCGATTCGGCGCGGCTTGCCGCCGATCGCGAGCTCCAGCAGCGCCTGCTCGGCGTCGGACTGCATGCGGCGCTCGAGCCGGATACCGACGCGCCCGCTGCCGGCGCCGAGGCGAAGCCGGCCCCGCAGCCGTCGCGCCCGAGCGGCCCGATCCGGATCTACGTCTCCAATCCCACTTTGCCGACGCGCTGGTCGCAGCCGGTCCCGATCGCGCGGATCGAAGCCGCCGCACGCACGCTCTCGACGCAGGTTGCGCGTCTCGACGAGACCGCGCGGCGCAAGCGCGAGCCGGCGACGGCGCAGACATCCGGACCTCCGGTGGTGCTGGTCGTCGGCACGCTCGACACCAAGGGCGCGGAGCTGCGCTTCATCCGCGACATCATCACGGAGAACGGCCTGCGCACACGGCTGGTCGACGTCTCCACCAGCGGCAGGCATGCGAGCTGCGACGTCTCCGCGCAGGAGATCGCGCTGAACCACGGACGCGGCGGCTCGGCCGTGTTCGGCCCGGACCGCGGCGCCGCCGTGACCGCGATGGCGGATGCGTTCGCCAACTGGCTGCGGCGGCAAGGCAATATCGCCGGCGTGATCACTGCCGGGGGCTCGGGTGCGGCATCGCTCGTGGCGCCGGGCATGCGTACCCTGCCCGTCGGCGTGCCGAAGCTGATCATCTCCTCCGTTGCCTCCGGCGATGTCGGGCCCTATGTCGGGCCCGCCGACATCACCATGATGTATTCGGTCACCGACGTGCAAGGGCTCAACGCGATCTCGCGCGCGGTGCTGTCGAACGGCGCGAATGCCATCGCCGGCATGGTGAAGGCGCGCCTCGATCAGCGCGAGGCCAGGGAGCGCGCGACCGCCGCCAGCCTGCCGTCGATCGGCATCACCATGTTCGGCGTGACGACGCCGGCCGTGCAGAAGATCGCCGCCGATCTGCGCGAGGATTTCGAGTGCCTCGTCTTCCACGCCACCGGCGTCGGCGGCCGTTCGATGGAGAAGCTGGTCGAGACCGGCCAGCTCGCGGGCGTCGTCGACCTGACCACGACCGAAGTCTGCGACCTCCTGATGGGCGGCGTGTTTCCCGCGACCGAAGATCGCTTCGGTGCGATCATCCGCACGCGCGCCCCCTATGTTGGCTCGGTCGGCGCACTCGACATGGTTAATTTCGGCGCGCCCGACACCATCCCGGAGCGCTACCGCGGCCGCAAGTTCCACGTCCACAATCCGCAGGTGACGTTGATGCGGACCACGGCCGAGGAGAACGAGCGCATGGGCCGCTGGATCGGCGAAAAGCTCAATCAGATGGACGGGCCGGTGCGCTTTTTCCTGCCCGAGGGCGGCGTCTCCGCGCTCGACGTGCGAGGGCAGCCATTCTGGGATCCGGATGCCGACGCAGCGCTGTTCCGCGCGCTGGAGCGGTCCGTGCGGCAGACCGCCAACCGTCAGCTCATTCGTGTCCCCAAGAACATCAACGATCCCGAGTTCGCCTCCACCATCGCAGCTGCGTTCCGAACGCTGTTCGGCCGCGCTGGGGCGCGCCGGCGACTAGCGAGGTGACCGATGGCCCGGTTTGAACGCGCAGCATTGTTGAAGCGGTTCCGCGAGATGGCACGACGCGGCGAGCCCATCGTCGGCGGCGGTGCCGGCACCGGCCTGTCGGCCAAATGCGAAGAGGCCGGCGGCGTCGACCTCATCGTCATCTACAATTCCGGCCGCTACCGCATGGCCGGCCGTGGCTCGCTCGCCGGGCTGATGGCTTACGGCGATGCCAACGCCATCGTGCTGGAGATGGCCGGCGAAGTTCTGCCTGTCGTCAGCAAGACGCCGGTGCTGGCCGGCGTCAACGGAACCGATCCGTTCCGCGACATGGATGTGTTCCTCGACCAGTTGAAGGTACTCGGCTTCGCCGGCGTGCAGAACTTTCCGACGGTCGGCCTGATCGACGGCACTTTCCGCGCCAATCTCGAAGAGACCGGGATGTCCTATGCGCTCGAGATCGACATGATCGCGAAGGCGCGCGAGAAGGACCTGCTGACCACGCCCTACGTCTTCAGCGAGAAGGAAGCCGCCGCGATGGCGATAGCCGGGGCCGACATCATCGTCTGCCATCTCGGGCTCACCACCGGCGGCACGATCGGGGCGCAGACTGCCCCGAAACTGCAGGACTGCCCGGCGCACATCGACACCTGGGCCTCGGCCGCGCTCAGCGTCAATCCGGACATTCTGGTGCTCGCGCATGGCGGGCCGATCGCCGATCCCGCGGACGCCGATTTCATCATGAAGAGCACCCGCAACTGTCACGGCTTCTATGGCGCGTCCTCGATGGAGCGGCTGCCCGTGGAGCGGGCTCTGACGGAGCAGGTACGTCAATTCAAGGCGATCGGCACGCGATAACGCCTTAAGAGTTCGAGGGAGGACAAGATGTCAGGGATATTGGTCGGCGAGTTGATCCTCTGGCTGATCGTCGCGATCATCGTGATCGTCGTCGCGGTCTACATCGTGAACTGGCTCTACCATCGCTCGTCCAAGGAGACGTCGTTCGTCCGGACCGGTTTCCTCGGCGAGCGCGTGGTGATCAACGGCGGCGCTTTCGTGCTGCCGTTCATCCACGACTACACGCCGGTCAACATGAACGTGCTGCCGATGGGCATAGTCCGCTCCCGCCAGGACGCCGTGATCACCCGCGACCGCATGCGCGTCGATATCGAGGCCGATTTCTATGTCCGCGTCCAGGCGACCCGCGAAGCCGTGTCGATCGCGGCCGCCACCCTCGGCCGCCGCACCATGGAGCCGGAGCAGCTCCACGCCCTCCTCGCCGGTAAATTCATCTCCGCGATCCGGTCGATCGCCTCCGAAATGACTCTCGAGCAAATGCACGAGCAGCGCGGCGAGTATGTCGCCCGCGTCAAGGCCAACGCCGCCGAGGCCCTCGCCCAGAACGGACTCGAACTGGAATCGGTCGCAATCACCGATCTGGACCAGACCGACCTGGAATTCTTCAACCCGTCGAACCGGTTCGACGCCGAAGGCCTGACCCGCCTGATGGAGGACATCGAGGCCAAGCGGAAGCTGCGCAACGACATCGAGCAGGACTCGATGATCAAGATCCGCTCCCGCAATCTCGAGGCCGAGCGGCAGGCGCTGGAGATCGAGCGCGAGAGCGAGACCGCGCGACTGGAGCAGGAACGCGACATCGAGATGCGCCGCGCGCTCCAGCGCACCGAAGTCGCCCGCGAACGCGCACTGCGCGAGACCGAGGCGGAACAGGCCCAGATCTCCGCGCGCGAGACCATCGAGCGCGCGCGGATCGCCAATGACCAGGCCATTGCCGAGGCCCGCATCGCCTCGGAGCGGGAGACCCGCCAGAAGGAGATCGAGCGAACCCGCACCATCGAGGAAAAGGAGCTGCTGGCGCGCGAGGAGATCGAGAAGACCCGGATCGCCAACCAGCGCTCGATCGACACCACCCGCATTGCCTCGGAGCGCGAGGTGCGCCAGCGCGAGATCGAGCGCATGCGCACCGTCGAGGAGGCCGAGATCGCCGCACGCGAGGCGATCGAAAAAGCCCGCATCCAGCAGGACCGCGTCGTCACCGATGCCCGCATCGCCAATGAGGAGGAGACGCGGCGCCGCGAGATCGAGCGCACCCGCGCCGTCGAGGAGGCAGAGATCGCCGCTCGCGAGGCCACCGAGAAGGCGCGCATCGCCCAGACCATGACGGTCAATGTCGAGCGCATCTCCTCGGACGAGCGTACGCGCGCCCTGGAAATCCAGCAGGTCCGCACCATCCAGGAGGCCGAGATCGAGGCGCAGCGCGCGGTCGAGGCCGCCCGCATCGCCCGCGAACGGACGCTGGCCGCCGAGCGTATCGCCGCCGAGCAGAACACGCGGCAGCTCGAGATCGAGCGCAACCAGACGCTCGATGTCGCGGGCATCACCGCGCGCGAGGCCACGGAAGCCTCCCGCATCGCCCAGGAAGAACGGGTGCGCTCGCTGGAGATCGCCCGCAACCGTGCCGTCGAGGAAGCCGATATCGCCTCGCGCGAAGCGATCGAGGCCGCCAGGATCGCGCAGGAGAAGACCGTGGCGGCCGAGCGCATCCAGGCCGAGCGCGAAACCCGCGCGCTCGAAATCGAGCGCACCGGCGTTCTGGAGGCGGCCGAGCTGAAGCGGCGCGACGCGATCGAACGCCAGCGCATCGGCGTCGATCTCGCGCTCGAGGCCGAGCGAATCAATTCGTCCAAGAAGCGCGAAGTGCTCAATATCGAGCAGAAGAAGGCGATCGAGATCGCGGACGAGGACCGCGTCATCGCGCTCTCCACCAAGCGCTCGGAACGGATCGACGCCGACCGCCAGGTCAAGCAGGCCGAGATCGTCGCGCGCAAGGACGTCGAGACCACCGACGTGTCGCGCGAGCAGGCGCTGGAAGCGGCGCGGATCGAGCGCCGCCGCGCCATCGAGCAGCTCGAGGTCGCCCGCGTCCAGTCGCTCCAGGAGGCCGAGATTGCCGCGCGCGAGGAGGTCGAGCGCGCGCGGATCGCGTCGGATCGCGGCCTGGACGAGGCTCGCATCGGCCGCGAGCGCGAGCTGCGCAAGCTCGAGGTCAACCGCGAAAAGGACGTCGAGACGGTCCTGATGGAGAAGGCCATCGCCATTCATCAGAAGTCGCTGGAAGAGTCCGCAGCGCGCGCTGCCGCGGAAGAAGCCCGCATCCATGCGACGGAAGCCACCGAGCGCGTCATCACCGCACGCGAGAGCGAGATCGCAAGGCGGCGCAAGACGGTCGAGGTGCTGCTGGCCGAGAAGCAGGCCGAGGAGACCCGGATCGCGGCCGACGCCGAGCGCGTCCGCGCCACCGTCGAGGCCGAAGCGCAGCGCATGCTCAACGAGGCCGAGAACGTCCTCACGGATCAGGCGCGCTACTCGCTGTTCCGCCGAAAGCTGCTCGACCGCATCGAGGGCATCGTGCGCGAAAGCGTCAAGCCGATGGAGAAGATCGAGGGCATCCGCATCCTCCAGGTCGACGGGCTCAACGGCAATGGCCATGGCGGCAATGGCGGCCGCAGCGCCACCGACGAGGTGATCGACTCGGCGCTGCGCTACCGCGTCCAGGCGCCGCTGATCGATTCCATCCTGTCGGATATCGGCGTCGAGGGCGGCAGCCTCGCCAAGATGCCGGGCCTGATCCGCGAAGCCCGCGACATGCAGGGTATCAAGGAGTCGGCCCGCAAGAGCGGCGGTGGAGGTGGCGACAAGCCCGCCGCAGCGCCCTCCGCTGAAGGCGAACCGCCGCCCGAGCGCGGGCCGCGGAAGAAGAGCTGAGGATCGCGTTCATGGCCCGCGTCTACGTCTCCACCGTCGTCAATGCCCGCAACGACCGCGTCTGGGCGCGGGTGCGCGATTTCAACGGCCTGCCGAACTGGCATCCGGCGATTGCGGAGAGCCGGATCGAGGGCGGCGAGCCCTCGGACAAGATCGGATGTGTGCGAGATTTTCGCCTGCGCAACGGTGACCGCATCCGCGAGAAGCTGCTCGGCCTGTCCGACTACGACATGTTCTGCACCTATTCGATCCTGGAATCGCCAATGGGCGTGGAGAACTACGTCGCCACCCTGCGGCTCACGCCCGTCACCGACGGCGACCAGACGTTCATGGAATGGACCGCCGAGTTCGACTGCGCGCCGGAGCGCGAGATCGAACTCGTCAACAATATCGGCGGCGGCGTGTTCCAGGGCGGGTTTGACGCGCTGAAGCGCGTGTTCGGAGGCTGACCGTGCCGCATATCGTCAAGAGCACGATCCTGGACGCACCGACCGATACGGTCTGGACCGTGCTGCGCGATTTCAACGGGCACGATCGCTGGCACCCGGCGGTTGCGACCTCCACGATCGAGCGCGCACAATCCTCCGACAAGATCGGCTGTGTGAGGCGCTTCAAGCTGAAGGACGGCTCCGAGCTGCGGGAGCAGCTTTTGGCGCTGTCCGATCTGGAACAGTCGTTCAGCTACTGCCTGCTCGATACGCCGGTGCCGATGTTCAATTACGTCGCCCATGTCCGGCTGCTGCCGGTCACCGACGGCGACCGCACCTTCTGGCACTGGGAGTCTCGCTTCACCACGAGGCCGGAGGATCGCGACCGCATCACCCACATGGTCGCCGAAGACATCTACCAGGCCGGGTTCGAGGCGATCCGCCGGCATCTGAAGGAGGCCGCATAATGGCCGTGACAGTGAAGACGTTCACCAGCGCCAGCGAGGCGGCCGGGGCGCTGTCCTCGGACCGCAGCGCGCGCTATCTCGGCGGCGGCACGCTGGTGATGCGCGCGCTGAACGAGGGCGATGTCACGATCTCGACCGTCGTTCGCGCCCACGACCAGGCGCTGACCCGGATCGACGCATCCGGTCCGCGCGTGACGCTCGGGGCCGGCGTCACCTTCGCGCGCGTCCTCGCCGAACGGGACCTCGCCTTCCTGCATGCCCCTGCCCGCTCGATCGGCGGCCCCGCCGTGCGCAACATGGGCACCGTTGGCGGTAATCTCTTTGCCCCCAATCCCTATGGCGATTTCACCGTCGCGCTGCTGGCACTTGACGCCACCGTCGCCGTGCAAGGCGGCTTTGGCGCGCGCGACATTCCGATCGAAGAGTTCCTGCAGGCGCGCGACCGCCAGGCCGGGACACTGGTGCTGTCGGTGTCCTGCACCCGGCCGGCCAGCAGTGAGGCCTTCCGCTATCGCAAGATCGCGCGCATCAAGCCGAAGGGCGGCTCGGTCATCACCCTTGCCGCGCATCTGCCGGTCAGCGGCGGCCGGATCGCGGGCGCCCGCATCGCGCTGGGCTCGATGGCACCGACGCAGATCCGCGCGCGCGCAGCCGAGCGCGCGCTCGAGGGCCGCTCGCTGGATGCCGCGACCATCGCGGCCGCCGCGTCCGCGGCGACCGAAGGAACATCGCCATCCGACAACGCGCTCGGCAGCGCCTGGTACCGCCGCGAGATCGTCGGCGTCCATCTGCGGCGTCTGCTGTCCGGCCAGGAATAGATCGTCATGTCCAAGATCCCTCTGCAATTTCGTCACAACGGCCGCGACGTCGCGATCTTCGTGGACGGCGGCACCAACCTGCTGGTAGCGCTGCGCGAGCTGATCGGCGACATGACGCCGAAATTCGGCTGCGGCCAGGGCGGCTGCGGCACGTGCAGCGTGCTGATCGACGGCGAATTGCACCTCTCGTGCCTGACCCTGGCCGAGACCGTCGCCGGCCGCGCGGTCGAGACGCTCGACGGCATGAAGCAGGGCCCGAATTTGCATCCGCTCCAACGCGCCTTTGCCGACCATTTTGCCGCCCAGTGCGGCTATTGCACGCCGGGCATGCTGATGGCCGCAAAGGCCCTGCTCGACCGCAACCCCGCGCCGAGCCGCGCCGAGGTCGTCGAGGCGATCTCTGGAAATATCTGCCGCTGCACCGGTTACGAGCCCATCATCGACGCCATTCTCGCTGCTTCCGGCGGCCGAGCGAGTGCCTGAGGATCCCCATCATGCTGGAACTGCGCAAGGACATCTTCGCCGACGAGCGCGACGATAACTTAAAGGAAATCGGCAAGGGGACGCAGCGCCAGGACATGCTCGGCCACGTCACGGGCACGTCGAGCTATTTCAACGACCATAACCTCCAGGGCATGCTGCACCTGAAGGTCGTGCGCTCGACCCAGGCGCATGCGAGGCTGCGCCGTATCGATACCACCGAGGCCGAACGCTCGGCCGGCGTGCGCCGGATCATCCGCGGCACTGACGTGCCGGTCAATCTCAACACGCTGCTGAGCCTGATCAATTTCGGCAAGGACGACGAGCCGTCGCTGGCGGTCGACAAGGTCCGCTACAAGGGCGAGCCGATCGTCGCCATCGTCGCCGACAGCGAACGCGAGGCCTTCGAGGCGATCGCCAAGGTCAAGGTCGACTACGAGGTGCTGCCGGCGGTATTCGACGTCGAGGAGGCGCTGAAGCCGGGCGCGCCCGTGGTCAACGAGACCTATCCGAAGAACACGTTCACCTATCACGAGGTCTACGATCACCAGCGCTTGCGCTTCGGCGACGCCGATGCGGCGCTCGCCACCGCCGATCACGTGCTGGAGCAGCGCTACCAGATGTCACCGATCGAGCACGCGCCGACCGAGACCAACGGCGCGATCGCCGCGCCCGACACCAACGGCCGCTATGTCGTCTACACCTCGACGCAGGCGCTGTTCTTCTCGGTCGACACCTGCGCCAAGATCCTGGACGTGCCGTCCAACACCTTCCACTTCATCGGCGGCACCGTCGGCGGCGGCTTTGGCGGCAAGGTGGACACGCTGACGGAACCGCTCGCGATCCTGGGGGCGATGCTGACCGGGCGGCCCGTGCGCTACGTGTTCGGCCGCGAGGAGGAGATGCAATATGGCCCGCCGCGCGGCGCCGAGCGCATCTACATCAAGGATGGCGTGATGCGCGACGGCCGCATCGTCGCGCGCAAGATCCGCGCCTATTTCGACAGCGGCGCCTATACGCGGCTGTCCAGCTACGCCGCCGTGAAATGCGCCGCGCACCTGCCCGGCCCCTACACCATCCCGAATGTCTACGGCGACGTCTATTGCGTCTTCACCAACCGGACGCCTGCAACCGCGATGCGCGGCTTCGGCGTCACGGCGATGGATTTTGCCATCGAATGCCAGATGGACAAGCTGGCAAACCTCGTCGGCATGGACCCGATGGAGTTCCGCATCCTCAACGCCTATCGCGACGGCGACATGAAGGCGCATCGGCGCGAAGCCAAGAACACCGCGCTGATCGAATGTGTCCAGGTCGCGGCCGAAAAGGCCAAATGGCCGATCCGCGACGAGTTCAAGCGGGCGTCCTCGCGCAAGGACGGCGGCGGCAGCCGCGCCGTGATCCCGCCGACACCGGCGGATTCGCGCAGCCGGCCGGCTGTGGCCGCGCAGCAGCGCACGACCTATGACCGGCTTCCACCGACGGTCACCCGCGAGCCGCCGCGTGAGCCGCCACCGCCGGCGCCGCCTTCCCCGCGGCCCGCCGCGCCCTCGCATGGCGCGACCCGTTTCTCCTCCGTCTTCGGCACCAGGAGGCGCTAGATGACCCGGCATCGTGGACGCGGCATGGCGTCGATCAACTATCCCATCGGCATGAATCTCGGCGGCGACCCCAGCCAGGCGCTGGTGCACTCCAATCCGAGCGGCAAATTCACCGTGGCGCTGTCGTCGATCGACCTCGGCCAGGGCATGAAGTCGGTGACGCGGCAGATCTGCGCGGAGACGCTGGGCGTGCCGGTGGAGGACGTCTATGTCGACACGGCGGACTCCGACACCGGCCCGCATTGCATGGGCTCGTTCGCCTCGCGCGGCACCCACCGCGTCGGCAATGCCGTGATGGCCGCCGCCCGCGAGGCGCGCGGCGTGATGATGGAGGCCGCCGCCGAGGAGCTGGAGGTCAACGCCGCCGATCTCGAGACCGACGGACGCGGCAACATCCACGTCAAGGGCGCGCCGCACCGGTCGATCTCGACCAAGGACGTCGCGATCGCCGCGCAATTCAAGCAAGGCAAGACCATCTCGGGTCGCGGCATCTTCCTCGTCCCGCTCTCCAACGTCGATCCGGAGACCGGCGAGATGTCGCCGGCAACCTGCTACGCCCATGCCTGCCTGGTCGCCGAGGTCGAGGTGGACGACGAGACCGGCGAGGTCGCGATGGTGCGCATGGACTCCGCCTATGAGCTTGGCCGCGCGCTCAATCCGCGTCTGGTCGAGCAGCAGCTGGTCGGCGGCGCCTGGATGGGCGTCAGCCATGCGCTCTACGAGACGCCCGAGCCCTACTATCCCGATCCCGTTCACGGGCCCCGCGATTTCGTCGAATATCTGATGCCCGGCCCCGGCGATATCTGCCCGCACGACATTGCCGTGCTGGAGCGCCCTGCGCCGGATGGCCCGTTCGGCGCCAAGGGCCCCGGCGAGATGTGCGCCAATCCGGTGTTGCCGGCCGTCGCCAATGCGATCTTCAACGCGGTCGGCGTCCGCATCGACGATCTGCCGATCACGCCGGAAAAAGTGCTGCGCGCGATCAAGACGCAGGGCGGCGCGCGGCCGCAGGCACGGCGCTAGAGGTCTTGCAATGGCGGTCCGCAGCAACATCGTCGGCATCGACAGCCCCGAAGCGCTGGAGAAGGCGCTGCGCGCGGCCTATTACCTCGCCGACGAGGGACTCGCGACTGCCGCCTATCTCGGCCTCGCCCTCGGCAAGCCCCTGTTGCTCGAAGGCGCGCCGGGCGTCGGCAAGACCGAGGCGGCGAAGGCCATCGCGGCCGTGCTGGGGCGGCGATTGATCCGGCTGCAATGCTACGAAGGCATCGACGCCTCCGCTGCGCTCTACGAGTGGAACTACCCGCGCCAGATGCTCGCAATCCGCCAGGCCGGCGACGAGAGCATCGACATCTATGGCGAGACGTTCTTGATCGAACGGCCGATGCTCGCCACGCTGCGCGCGCCCGATTCCACCGTGCTGCTGATCGACGAAATCGACCGTGCAGATCAGGAATTCGAGGCCTTCCTGCTCGAATTTCTGTCCGACTTCCAGATCTCCATTCCCGAGCGCGGCACGGTCCGCGCGGCGGAGCGCCCCGTCGTGGTGTTGACCTCGAACCGGACGCGCGACCTGCACGAGGCGCTGCGCCGCCGCTGCGTCTATCACTGGATCGACTATCCCACGGAAGAGCGCGAGGCACGCATCGTGATGCTGCGCGCCTCCAGCGTCGCGGAGGCGACCGCGCGGGCCGTCGTCGCGGCGGTCGGCAAATTGCGGCGCGAGCCGCTCAGCAAGGCGCCGGGCATCGCTGAAGCCGTCGACTGGGCCGAGGCCGCGACCTTGCTGCACAAGGGCGGCGCGCGCTGGCCTGATGCCTTCAAGCGCTCGATCGGCGTGGCGCTCAAGGACGAGGAAGACCTGCACTTCATCTCGCCCCGGCTCGATGCGATGCTGGCGGAGGCGACCGCATGAGTCCCGAACTGCAACTGCCGCAGGCGGCGCGCGTGTTCGTCTCCTTCGTCGCGCTGCTGCGCGCCAACAGCTTTGCCGTCGCGCCGGAACAAACCACCATGTTCCTCACCGCGATCGAGCTGCTCGGACCGCGCGACCTCGGCGATATCCGCCAGGCGGCGCTGGCCACCCTCGCCCCGCCGCCCGAGCGACGCGAGACCTTCGACCGGCTGTTCGACCTCCATTTCCGTGGCAGCGAGGCCATCACGCGCGATGACGACGGCGAGGACGACGAGACCGTCCGGCTTCAGGAGGACGGCCGCGGCGACGAGGCGCCGCTTCTCTCCGACGACACCAACGAATCCGGCCTCACCGCGACCCGCACCGAGGCGCTGGTCGAGCGCCGCTTTGCGCAACTCTCTCCCAGCGATGCGCTCCGCCGCCTGACCCGCGAAGCGCCACGGCGTCTGCCGAAGCGGCGCGGCCACCGGCGTATGCAGGCGCGTCGCGGTCCCTTCGCCGATCTCCGCCGCACCTTGCGCGACTCCGTGCGCAGCGACGGCGAGGTCCTGCGTCTCGGCCACCTGAAGCGCAGGCAGCGCCCGCGAAAATTTCTGCTGCTGATCGACGTCTCGGGCTCGATGAAGAGCCGCACCGAGGAGAACATGAAGCTCGCGCACGCGCTGGTGCAGGCCGCGCCCAATGTCGAGGTCTTCACCTTCGGCACGCGCCTGACCCGCGTCACCCGCGCGCTGCGGATGAAGCGGCGCGAACAGGCGCTGAATGCGGCCGCCCATCTCGTCAGCGACTGGGACGGCGGCACCCGGATCGGCGATGCCTTGCAAGCCTTTCTCGCGGTGCCGCGGTTCGGCGGCTATGCGCGCGGGGCAGCCGTGATCGTCGTCTCGGACGGGCTGGAGCGCGGCGCACCCGACGCGCTGCGCGACGCCGTGGCGAAACTGTCGCGGCGGGCCTGGCGCCTGAGCTGGCTGACGCCACTCGCGACGGGTCCGGGCTTTCGCCCGCAGACCGAAGCGCTCGTCGCCATCGAACGCTTCGTCGATGATCTCGTCGACGGCGGGTCGAGCGCGTCGATCGTCGCGCATGTGCTGGCACTGGGACGAAGGAGAGTTGCGTGACCGAGATTGTCGACGGGCATCATCACATCTGGCGGCAGGCGGACCTGCCCTGGCTGATCGGCCCCATGCAGCCCCGCATCTTCGGACCCTACGAGCCGATCCGGCGCGACTATCCGATCCAGGAATATCTCGACGACCTCAAGGGCAGCGGCGTCACCCGCTCGGTCTACGTCCAGACCAACTGGGCCAATGACCGTTTCGAGGACGAGGCGGCCTGGGTGCAGCAGACCGCGGACGCGCACGGCTGGCCGCATGCCATCGTCGCCTACGCCAATTTCGCCGTCGACGACGTCCGCCCGCAGCTCGACCGCCTCAAGCGTTACCCGCTCGTGCGCGGCGTGCGGATGCAGCTGCACTGGCACGAGAACCCGCTTTATCGTTTTGCCACCCGGCCTGATCTCTGTCTCGACCCTTCGATCCGCCGCAACGTCGGACACCTCGCCGACTACGGCTGGAGTTTTGATCTTCAGGTGTTCACGCCGCAAATGCCGGGCGCCGCCGACCTTGCCGAGGCCTGCCCCAAGGTAACATTCATCCTCCAGCACGCCGGGATGCTGGAGGATCTTTCGCCGGCAGGCCGCGCGGCCTGGCGCGCGGGAATGGCACGCCTCGCCGCATGTCCCAACGTGGTGTCGAAGCTGTCCGGGCTCGGCACGTTCATTCACCACAACGATCCCGCGCATATCGCGGCGGTGCTGACCGACACGGTCGCGACCTTCGGCGCCGAGCGTTGCCTGTTCGGATCGAATTTCCCGATCGAGAAATTGTGGACCAGCTATCGCGAGCTCGTCGACGCGTTTCGCGCGGCGGCCGCTCCGCTGGGTACCGAGCAACAGGACGCGATCTTCAGGACCACCGCAGCGCGCGTCTATCGGCTTTGACGGACAAGAAACGAGACAGGGAGAGACACGGATGGCGCTGGAGATCAAGATCCTGGACTATGGCGATATCGAGCTGGAATCGAGCTTTCTGGTTCTCGGCCGCGATTGCGGCCGCACCCGCCGCGTCCTCACGCTCGGCTTTTTGATCCTCGGCGGCAAATATCCGGTCGTGGTCGACACCGGCTACCGCTCCAACCAGATCATGGAGACGCTGGGCATGCGCGGGCTGCAATATCACGAGCACATGATCGAGAACCAGCTTGCCCGCCATGGCGTGCGCATGGGCGACGTGCGCTTCGTCTGCCACACCCATCTGCACATCGACCACGCCGGCAAGGACGATCTTTTCCCGATGAATACGACCGTCGTCCTCAACCGCAAGGAGCTGGAATATTCAGTCTCCGGCCTGATGCATCCGCAATATCCGGCGCCCGACATCAAGCACCTGATCGATCGCCTGCACACCAAGAGCGCGCTGCGTTTCCTCGATCTGGAGATCACCGGCCCGATCGAGCTGATGCCCGGCGTCTATTGCGACGCTGCCAACGCCCACACCGAGGGCTCCATGAACATCATCGTCGAGACTGCCGATGGGATCGCAACCATCTGCGGCGACGTGATCTACGATTTCAACGACCAGATCGTCACGCCGTTCAACGAGATTCACGACTGGGAGCCGCGGACGACCGGCAACCACGGCACCAGCAAGCGGGCGGAGAAGGCCTCGATCAAGAAGCTGCTGAGCAATTCGCGCTATTTGCTGCCGGTGCACGACAGGCCGGCCAAGATCGAGGGCGGCATGGTCGTCGGTCGGCTGCACGACCAGGTCCCCGGCCCGATCGTGCAGTCGCTGCCCCAGCGCAACTGGTTCCCGGCCTGACGCCAAGGATCGACCGATGACGCATGTCACCTTGCGAAGCGAATTCGAGACCCTGATCGACCCGTATGCACCGGTCGCACAGGTCGGAACGGGCTTTGACTTCACGGAAGGCCCGATCTGGCATCCGGTCGATCATTACCTCCTGTTCTCGGACATGCCTGGCGACGTTCGGCGGCGTTGGGACGCGCGGCGCGGCGTGACCGAGGTCAAGCGCCCGTCGAACAAATGTAACGGCATGACCTACGACGCCGAGCTCAATCTGATCGTCTGCGAGCACGCGACGTCGTCGCTGATCCGCGAGCGACCGGACGGGCGGCGCGAGGTGCTGGCCTCGCATTTCGGAGGCCAGGAGCTCAACAGCCCCAACGACGTCTGCGTGCACTCCTCGGGCGCAATCTATTTCTCGGATCCCTGGTACGGCCGCATGCCGGTCTATGGCGTCGAGCGGCCGCGGCAGCTCGGCTTCCAGGGCGTCTACCGTGTCATGCCCGGCGGCGAGCCGAAGCTCGTGGTCGAGCGCAATCTGTTCGACCAGCCGAACGGACTGTGCTTCTCGCCCGACGAACGGCTGCTCTATGTCAACGACACCGTGCAGGCGCTGATCCGCGTGTTCGACGTCAACGCCGACGGCACGCTCTCGAACGCGCGCGTGTTCGCGAGCGGAATCAAGTCCGAGCTCGAGCCTGGCCTGCCCGACGGCATGAAGTGCGACCAGCACGGCAATATCTGGGTCACCGCACCCGGCGGGGTCTGGGTCTATACGCCGCGCGGCGAACTGCTCGGCAAGGTTCGTGTGCCCGAGCTCGTCGCCAATCTCGCCTGGGGCGGGCCGGATTTCCGCACGCTCTACCTGACCTCGACGCATTCGGTCTATGCCATCCCGACCAGGGTGGGACCGCGCCACGAGCCCTATATGAGCGGCAAGCGCGGCGGCGGCGGCGCAAGCGCCGGCCCTGCGGCCGCAGCGCCCATCCTCACCGAAGGCGAGATGCAGCTCGATCCGCAGCGCTGCGCCATGATCATCCAGGACCTTCAGAACGACGTCATCATGGATGGCGGCGCATTCGCCGAGTCAGGCACACCTGCTCACGCGAAGCAGCAGCATGTCGTCGAGAATGTCCGGCGTCTTGCCGAGGCCGCGCGGGCGCGCGGCGTCGCCATCATCCATGTCTGGTTCGTGGTCGAGCCCGGCGCCCCCGGCGTGACGCTGAACGCGCCGCTGTTCGAGGGTCTGGTCGACAGCAAGGCGATGGTACGGGGCAGCTGGGGCGCGGCGCCGGTCTCGGGCCTGGAGCCCCGACCCGGCGATTTCGTCGTCGAGAAGATGCGGATGAGCGCCTGGGAGGGGACGCGGCTGGAGACGATCCTGAAGGCCACCGGCCGCGACATGATCATCAACACCGGCGCCTGGACCAACATGTCGGTCGAGCACACCGCGCGCACCGGCGCCGACAAGGGCTATTTCATGATCGTGCCGGAGGATTGCTGCTCGACCATGAATGCCGACTGGCACTCCGCCTCGATCAATTTTGCCATGCAGAACGTCGCCATCGTCACGCGGGCGGATGCCGTCATCAGAGCGCTGGGATGAGCGGTGGCAAAGCTCCTGCACCTCTCCTGCTCGCCGCGTTCCGACTCGGAGTCGAGCGCCGGCGCGCGCGTTTTCCTTGACGGATTTCGCCAGGCACGCCCCGACTGGGACATCGATGTCATGGATCTCTGGCGGGAGCGGATGCCGGAGTTTACGGGGCCCATTGTCGAGGCCAAATATGCGCGCATGAAAGCCCAGGCCTTCGACGACGCCCAGCGCGACAGCTTTGCCGAGGCCGAGCGCATGGCGACGCGCCTGTCGCTCGCCGAGCGCGTGCTGATCTCGACGCCGATGTGGAATTTCGGCATCCCCTACAAGCTGAAGCAGTGGTTCGACATCATCGTCCAGCCCGGGCTTACCTTCCGGTTCGACCCGGCGTCGGGATATCTTCCGCTGCTAAAGGACCGGCCGACCATCGTCATTCTCGCCAGCGGCAGCGACTTCGTCACCGGTATGAATCGCGGCCGCACCGACATGGCGACCCCCTATTTGCGCGAGGCCCTGCGCTTCATTGGCATCAGCGACGTGCGCTTCGTGCCGATCGGGCCGACCACCGGCCCGGCGGCCCCGATCCTCGCCGCGCGCGAGACGGCGTATCGACGCCTCGGGGAGATCGCCACATGGTTTTGATCGATTGGTGCCGCGCTACGCGATCGCGAGCGGAGCGAAGAGCTCCGCAAATTCCGCGCGGGGACCAATATAGCTGTGCAACGAAATCGCGGCTGTCGCTTCAACGCCTCGGTGGAATCAGCGCACGCAGGATGTCCGGCTTCCAGGCCTGACGCGCGCTGTCGAAGGCCGCGAAATCATGGTCGAATTGCCAATAGGCCCATGACCAGCCAAGCCTGTCGGCGCTTCTCGCCATGAACGACAAATATCTCGCGCTGCTGTCGGATGGCGCGCGCTCGTACACCCCGAACTCTCCGAGATAAACCGGGCGCTTCTCCTTCTCCGCCCAGAGATTCATCTTTTTGAAGTCAGCGGCAGCCTTCGCTTCGTCGTCCGGGCTGCCCCAATCCAGCGGCCCGATCCGCGAAAACGTCGGGGACCACGGCGCGCCCTGATGCGTGAATCGTATCGGCGCGTAATAGTGAAACGTGACGATGAGGTTCCTGTCGTCGGTCGGCAGCGCCAGCTCGTCGACGGGGATGTCGTCCCTGTTGAGAACGGCGGCAATGACCGGCCGCTCCCGGTTGGTGCGGCGGATGATGCCCAGACAGTCGTTGAGGAGTGAATTCCAGTCGGCGGACGTCATTTGCCCGCCCGGCTCGTTCAGGACCTCGAAGACCAGCGCAGGATATTTTCCGGCATAGCGCTCGGCGATCTGCCGCCAGAACGCCCTGAGCTTGTCGCCGCATCCGGAAACGTCGCGTTGGCAAACATGAGTGTCGTGCTCGTCAACGATCGGAATGAGGTTCCTCGCAAGGACTTCCTCGATGACGGCATCCAGCCGCCTCAGAACGATCTCGTCCAGGACGTTTCCCTCGCCCATGAACTTGAAGCCGAAGAAATTGATCCTGACGTGCGAAAATCCGGCCTTCTTGATTGCGGTCAGATTGTCCAGGCGGAACGGCGCGTTCCGGCCGCCTTCCCAGATCCCGTCATAGCCGAGAATATTGATCCCGCGCCCCAATTTCGGCAGGTCGCGGGAGGCCGCCTGCCCGGCGCCATGGGCATGGAAGCAGGACGACGCAAGGAAAAATGCCGTTGCCGCAAGATTGAATCGTCTCGTCCAGCGAGCGCGGATGGCGGTCATCTTGCTTCCATTCGTAGAGACTGGAAATCGGTCTGCGGCACAGACCTGCACGTCGCAAAGAAGAACGCCACCAGCAGCACCGACGTGAACATGGTCGAACGGAGGAACGTCGTCTCCGTAAAATTGGTCTGAAAGCTGAGAACGACAAATCCGATGATGAGCGCGCAGTGCGACCGGTCGATCGCGCGGGCCGAAATCAGATGGAGAACCTTGTTCGAGAACAGAAGGACGCTCGCGGCGAAAAGCATGTAGCCGAGAAACCCCGTCTCCATCAGGATCGCGATATAGCCGCTGTGATAATTGTCGAGCACCCAGCCATGGTTCTGTTCGAAATAGTCGTAGATCGACGGCATCGTCCAGAAGCCGTTGATCCCGAAGCCGAGCAGCGGCGCGTCATCGAAATGGCTGATGGCGTAATGCCAGATGAACGTCCGCTCGGTCAGATCGATGGACGCATCACCGACATGGATCGCCTCATACCCCGTCGCGTAAAAATAGAAGATCAGCGCGCCGGCCAGCAGGCACATGACGAACGGCAGGACCGCATAGATTCTCATGCAGGTGACCGACCACATCGAGGTCACCAGCAGCGCACAGGCGGCCAGGGCAACGGCACCGGCGCCCCGCGATTCCGACGCGAGGACACAGGTGGACGCCAGAAAGAACGTCAGGAGGAAAGCCGGCCACCCCTGCCCCTTCATCTTCAGATAGCAGGCGAAGAACATCAGATACGCGCCGACGAAACCAAGGGTCTGCTTCGATTCATAGACGCCTTGCCATTGACCGTTATGCATCCAGCTGTGGTCGATCCCGATATCGGGCACGGCGAGCGCGCAGAAGGCCGATGCGGCCACCAACATGAAAAGCCCAAGGGCTGTGGCCCTGACAACCTCGTCCATGTCGATGCGCGTGATGAGACAGAATGCGCCGAAGGTCGTCATCGCGAGCGCCAGGCTCTTCATGATCGCAGCGGCGTTCAGGCTGGTCCAGAACACGGACGTAACGGCGAAGGCGTAGAATGCGACCAGGACGATCAAATCGGGATTGAACTGCAAACGCAGCCGCGGGCGCACGAATGCACTGGCGTAGATCAGCACGCCCCACATCAGGATCGCGACGGCCTGCTGCAGATAGGTCAGCTCCGCCGGCAACAGTGCGGTGTTGAAGGTGCCCATCGACGCGACGACGTTGATGGTGATCGACCAGCCAATTGCGGCCCTGGCAATCCTCTCGACGCCAACGCTGCGCGTCTTCCAGATCGCGCTCCCGGGAGCCCCGGAGTCCACCTCGGTCTGTAGGCTGGCCATGAATTGACCTTCCTTAAACGCGGTTAATTATTTGCTAGCGCGGCCAAGCCTCGACATCCGAGCCCCCGCGGCCGCGAGATCTTAAGACTTCGGTAACGATACGAACCCGGCTCAGTCCATTAATGCAAGTCGTACCGCCGCGGTATCTCGACCGTCACTCCCCTGCTATAAGCCCTCAGCTCGATCGAGCACTCCCGAGTTATCCGGTTTTCCTGGTTACGCATGAACACGCCTGGCAACACGTTCGATATCGCCGTCGAGCCGGCATTCGACTTCCTGTCGCCGGACTATGCAGAGCTGTTCAACCACTCGGCTGCCACCGCGTTCCAGCATCCGCTTTGGCTGCACAGCCTCTACACCAGGCTTGCGTCCCATGCGGGAGCAACCCCTCTGGTTGTCGTGATTCGTTACCGCGCGACGGGCGCCCTTGCGATGCTGTTGCCCTTGCTCCGGATCCGGCGCGGTCCGATACAGACCGTCGAATTCGCCGACCTGCGCGTCTCCGACTATCTGGCGCCGGTTTGCAGCCCGGCGGTGTTTTCCGAACTGCTTAGGGATGCGGAGGCATGCGCCGAGATTCGCCGCCTCGTTCGCCCTTTCGACCTGCTCCGAATGACCAAGCTGCCGGACGGGCGGCTCCCGATCGAGAACCTTCTGGCCGCGCCCCGCCGCGTCGCGATGGACACCAATGCCTACGCAACGGTTCTCGTCGCCCCATTCGAGCAATGGCGGGCCAGCGCGATGGATCGCTCCTATCAGAAGGAGCTCGCAAAGAAGTATCGACAGCTCCAGAAGAAGGGCGCGCTGAGCTTCTCGTGCTGCAACGACAGCGCCGCCGTACTCGAGGCGCTGGACGTGATGAGGAAGTTTCGCGGTCCTCGGTTCCAGTCGCAGGGCGACGGAGACCTGCTCCAGCGGCCCGAATATTACGACTTCTATTCCGACATCGCGGTCCGTGGTCTCGGCTCCCTGGCGCGGCTCTATGCCATGAAGATGGATGGCGAGGTGATCGCCGCCGTGCTCGGGTTGCAGCACCGCGACAGTTTCCTCGTCATCATGAGTGCCTTCGACATTGCCGGATACAAGAGCCAGTCCCTGGGCGCACTGATGTTCGAGCAGGTGGCGAAGGACTGCATCGAGCGCGGGGATCAGATGCTCGACTTCACCATTGGCGACGAGCCATACAAGAAATTGTTCGGCGCGCAGGCCTCGCCGATGTGGGCGGTCACGCAAGCCGGCAGCACTGCAGGCGCGATATCCCTGTTCGCACTGAAGCAGGCGCCCTGGCTCAAGCTTGCCGCCAAGCGAATTTCGGAGTTCCGGCTCTCGCCGACCCGCACCTCAACGCCCACGCGCTGACCGGCGCGAGGCGCCGGCGGATTGCAGCCCCCAGGCGCGCAGCGCGCTGCGGACATGCGCAAGCCAACCCGGCCGCATCTGATCGACCCGATGCGTGATGCTGCGCCTCAGGAAGTGCAGCCGTCGCCGCACATCCCAGCTGATATCGTCGCGGGACGTCAGCGCCTGGCGGAAGCGCGCCATCTTCAGTGACTGCTGGTCCGCGGCGACCTTGTCGGGATCGGAATAGAACTCCGATATCTTCTCGATGCCCATCCCTTCGGTCGCGAGCCACCGCGGCGCATATTCGGTGCAGAGGCGCTCGACGTCCACCAGCAGGCGGGCTACGCCCGTTCCGGCGGCGGGACAGTTGGTCTGAAACGCATCGCCGATGAGCACGATTCCGGGCTGGAGGTGTCCTTCGACGACGGACAGGTCCATCACCCAGTTCCGTACCCGGTCCGTCACGCGAAAATCACCGAGGTAGGGCTGCAAGCCCGGCAGCAGCCGCAGGACTGTCGCTTCCGTGTCGCGACGCAGATCGCGCATGACCGGATCGGTCGGGTCGCGGAACATGAAGAGATTGGCCCGCATGCCGGCGGGTACCGGAAACAGGCTGAGATAGTCAACGCCGTCGCAGGTGCGCTCGCCGTAACAGGTCAGCGCCTTGAAATCGAACGGCGTGCCATCCCGGCGCGCGATCGTGAAGCCGAAGGAAACCGAATGGCCTGCGGCCAGCACGCGCCGCCTGATGCCCAGCTTGTAGCCGAGAGCCCCCGCCATGCCCGTCGCCAGAACGACAAGACGTGCATTCAGGCGGCGTCCGGAGGCAAGCTCGAGATGCTGAACGTCGTCGCTACAGGTGACTGCGGTGACCTCGTCGACGATCAGACTGGACGGATCGGGCATCTGGCCGCGCGCCATGGCAACGAGATCGGCATAGGGAAGCCCGTAAGCCTGGCCGACGCTGACATCGACCACCTTGCCTTCCCTGACATTGAGCACACGATCATATGAACAGGCGACGCTCGCGAGGCCGCGGATGAAGCCCAGCCTGCGGAGCATCTCCAGCTGCTGGCCTCCGATCTTCTCGACCCGAAACTCGTCCGGATAGACCGCGCGCTTGTCGACCAGCGCGACGCGATGCCCCGCCCGCGCAAGAACAGAAGCCGCGAGCGAACCCGCAAGGCCACCTCCGACAATCGCGACGTCCGCGACGATCGTTGTGGTCGCAGCTGCAGCGATCGGCTCGGTCACGGTGCTATCCGCCGTCATGGTCCAGGCTCCCACGGTTAACGGTGGTTCCATGTGCAATTATCCCGCCTGATGTCGCATCGCAGGACCGAACGCGATCATTTCCGTCGATCGAGGTTAATGAACCGAAGAATCGATCCGGCCGGACGATATCCCGGCACGCGTCTTGCTCAGGATGTTCGACAAGGATCGGATCTTCGGCAATGCCACGGTGGAACGCATGGCTGCTTCTCGTCAGAGCGGCATCACGTCGCTTTTCGAGAGAGCCGGCCTTTGCTTTATCCGGGACAGACGGAACGAAGGTGTCCCACCGTGACGCAGCAGACGTTTCGCCGACATCGGCCGCGACCAACAGGATTCCAGAGGCCCCCATTAACACTCGCGGTTTTTCACCATGCTAGGCTGTCACCGCTATCGTAACGCGTATCCCCAGGGGAAAGTCGTCCCGCAGCGTCAATGATCGAATCCATCATCCAGTTTTTGCGGCGCGACGTGACGCGCGGTGTTGTCGGGACCATCCTCCTCAAGGTTGGCAGCGGCGCGCTTGCGTTTGCGGTGTTCTCGCTGGCGGCGCGAACGATGTCGCCCGATGGGTTCGGCATCTTTGCGACCTGGCTTTCGGTTGCCCAGATCGCAGCGGTCGTGGGGCTGGTCGGCCAGGAATCGCTTCTGGTGCGATTCCTGAACGAGTATCAGGTCGGAGACAGGCCCGACCTCGTCAAAGGTGTCCTCCTGTCGAGCCTCAGGATCACCGCCACCGCGATGCTGATCGCGATCGCCGCAGTCGCGTTGGCCGCGAGCTTGAGGGGCGATTGGTGGCTGCTGATCCTCGCTGTCTCGGCCTACACTGCGGTGAATGCCGGACTGATGCTCGGCAGCCAGATCGCCCGCTCCCTGGTCAGCATTCTCATGGGCGAAGGCAACCGCGAGCTCTTCTGGCGGGTCATCGTCGTCCTGTTTCTGCTGGCCATGTTGTTCGGCCATCAGCAGCTCGATCCCGCCGAGTTGTTCGCCGTGATAACGATCGCCATGTCGGTGGGCCTGGTCGCGCAGGTCGTTGCCATTGCGCGAGCCCTGCCGGACTTGCGCAGCACGGCGGCGCGTTCCGAGACCTCTCGCTGGAGATCGAGCGCGCTTCATTTCTGGGTCGCGTCGATCCTCGAAGCCGCCAACCAGTATTTCGACGTCATCCTGGTCTACTGGATGCTGGATCCGGCGACCGCCGGAATCTATTTTGCCGCTTCGCGCCTGGCCAACATCTTCGCCATGGTCTCGGCAGCACTGTACAGTTTCGGAGCGCGCCGGCTTCCTTCGCTGTACTTCAGCAAGAACCACCAGGAGTTCGGGCGAACGCTGCAGCTCATGGCGGAAGTGACCGGACTTTGCGTGGCCAGTGGACTTCTCCTGATCTGGATCGGCGGCCCCCAACTTCTCAACCTGTTCGGGCCCCATTTCGCCGAACAGCACTGGGTCCTGATCGTGCTCGCGATCGGCACGGCTTTCCAGGCGGCAGGCGGTCCATCCGCAGCGATCCTGCAGCTGACCGGCCATGAGCGCGTCTATGTCCCCGTCGTCGCGGCGAACGTGGCGCTGCGACTGGTCGGATTTCTGGTCCTGATTCCCTGGCTCGGCGTGCTTGGAGCGGCGATCTCGGCGACGGTGTCGCTGGCGCTCGCGACCATCGCGCTCAACATCCTCTGTCGCCGGCGAACCGGAGTCGATCCTTCAATTCTCGTGCTTCTGCGCTTCTCGGCATTGAAACGAGGCGCCTATGCGGTCCGCGGTGCCGACTCCGGCGACTAGAGCCTTTCCCGTTCCGATGGAATCGGAACGGGGCTCTAGATTCTTGTTTTGACGCGTTTTCTTTACGCGAACCGGTATCCACTTCGCTCGAAAACGCTCTAGGCGCCGATCAACCCGCCAGGCCCAACACTTCGCCCCGACGGCGCGCCACCGACGGATCGGCCGGGACGCGATTGATGACGAGCCCGGTCGGCACGCCGCCAAAGCGGGAGAGCGCAGCCATTGCCCTGCGCATTGCGGCGGAATCGACCGCGTCTTCGCAAGCGACCAGGACGACCAGATCGGCGTGAGCGGCCAGCGCCGCCGCCTCTGGCTGCAAGGCCAGCGAAGTGGCATGGACGACGATCAGATCGAACTCCGAACGAATGTCGTCCGTGGGCGATGCCTCGGGCCGCTTGCCGGCGCCCAGAAGCGCATCGACGCTGCGAAAATCCGCCGTGGTCATGCCGTTCGCCTGCCCCTTGGCGAGGCCAGCCCCGGCACCGCCGAGGTCCGGCTCGACCCGGATCAGGACGCTCAGCTTCCCCTTGTTCACCGCCCACCGGTTCAGCGACCGCGCGACAGTGTTGCCGCCGGCCCGCTTGCCGACCGACATCACGAGCGCGATCTTGCCCCCGGCTCCCGGCAATTTCTCCAGCCGGTCGAGCAGCGGGCGCAAATGAGGACCGAGATCGAGCTCAGCCGTCGCGGAGACCGGACCTTGCCAGATGTTTCTGGGCACGTCGCCCGGCAGCAGGTCGGGAATGCGGGCCCACACGGGCGGGCGCGGCCACGGCGCGGGCTGGCGCGGAGCCGGATCGGGAGCACGAGCGTCTTCGACGGCCTTGTCCGATCCGCGTCCGGTGGCGGCAACGACCGCCGTCGATGTCAGCAGCGAGCCGATCGCGAGCGCGGCGAGCAGCAAGGACAGTGGCGGAAGCGTCGAGCGAAGCGGCGGAATGGCGGACGAAGCAATCTTGGTCTGGGAGCTCTGCAAGAGACGCTGCTCGTTCGTCGTCTTGGAGCGCGAGAGGAACTGTTCGTAGATGTTTCTGTTGGCCTCGGCGTCGCGCTGCAGCTCCTGGAGCCGGACCAGGGCCTGACCGTCGACCAGGAGCTGCGATTCAGCCGCCTTCATCTGGCCTTCGAGGGCCTTCTGCTGTTCGCGCTGGGCCTCGTATTCCGACTTTGCGGTGTCGATGCCCTTTGTCCGCTCGACCTCGATCTGCCTGTTGAGATCGTTCAGCTGGCTGTAGGACATGACGAGGTCGGGATGGCGATCGCCGAACACCGCCCGCTTCTGCGCGATTTGATCATTGAGCGTCGACCGCTGCGCGCGCAGCGCACTCAGCAGGTCCTGCTTGACGGGACCCTCGACATTCGCCTTCAGGTCGCGCTGAGCCTGCTCGTAGCGGGCTTTCGCCTCTTCGGTCCGGGCGCGCGCGGCGGCAACCTGCTGCGACAGCTCGGTCACGCGCAATTGCTGGGTCGTGGCATCCTTGCCCGCGTTGACGATCCTGTGCTCGAGCTTGAACGTGGCCACGGCGTCCTCTGACGCCCTCAGCCGGTCGTTCAACGTCTTCAGCCGGCCGCTGAGCCAGTCGGCCGCCTCGTCGGTCGCCTCGGTGCGGTTGCGCGTCTGACTCGCGACGAACGATTCCGCTATCGCATTCGCATAATAAGCCGCCCGCTCCGGCCGGTTCGAGGTGAAGCGGATGGCGATGACGTAAGTGAGCCCGCGACGGGAAATATCGAGACGGTTGCGGAATCTCTCGAGCAGGCGCGCGGGGTCGGTGTGTCCCCCGGAAATGTCCTCGTCGTCCCGAACCTTGAGCTGCTCGATCAGCGGCTTGAGAAAGCCGTCGGACTTCGCCACTTCAACCAGGCTTTGCAGCGCGGCGCTGTCCTGCCCTATGCCCGGCAGAACGTCCTGATCCGCGGTCACGCGTTGCTCCCGGGGATCGACAACGACCAGCGCGGTCGCCGCAAATCGAACCGGGATCACCAGCAGAACGATGACGCCGAGGGCGAAGATCGCCAGGGCGAGCGTCAGGATACGGCGGGCATTGTCCCGAAAGAAGGTGAACGCGCCTGCGGCCGTGAGCACACTACCAAGACGTGTTTCGGCTCCGACGGCCTCACCGTTCGACGCATCTTGAGTCTGCCACGACGCGGAGACACCGGTCGATCCAGAACTTGTCGGGTCTGCGCGGCGACCGAACGTCATGGACTTTACTCGGATTCAACTGGCAAGCACTGTTCAGTGGCCTGCTCCACCGTAAATATCTATGGTTAATCCGCAGTTACCCGCCGCCACGCGAAGATGACCAATTGGTTAACGCGCGCACTTCGCTCCGTGCGGAAACCGCCGTCATTCTGTTGTGAGCGATGCGGTTCCGGCGGCCGGCCCATTAACTCCGTTTATTGCTAGTCGGTGTCCGCTCGACGCTCGCATGTTAGGTACGGCATCAAGAAGGTGAACGTTTCATTAGCAGGTCGGAATCCGTGCTGCATTACCAGCCAGGCGCAGAACTGGGCGAGGCACCGAAGCTGCCGTCGGCTGCAGCAGCACTCGCAAGTCGGGGCAGCGGTGGACCAAAGCTACACGTGCTTCTGGTCCAGACGCAGGCCGAGAATGCGGGCGCCCAGGAGATCTCCAGGCTGCTCGGCGCCGGCCTGACCGCACGCGGCTATCAGGTCACCAATCTGTTCTTCTTTCGCAAGTCGGATTCTTTCGATGAGCCGCCCGATACGCTCTACTGCGCATCGAGCCGGCCGGGACAACCGCTGGCCCTGCTGCAAATGCTGCGGACGCTCGGCCGTCACATCAGGACCACCAGGCCCGACGCCGTTCTGACCTTTCAGCATTTCGGCAACGTCATCGGCGCAGGCGTGTCTCGCCTCGTCTGCCGCGCACCTGTCATCGCCAATCAGGTGTCGTCCGCGCTGTCGATGAGCTGGCCGGTCCGCACGGCCGACGTCGTCATGGGCAGCCTCGGCTTCTTCGATCGCATCACGCTGAACTCGCTGGACATGCAGCGCGAATATTCGCGCTACCCCGCGGCCTACCGGTCGCGCATGGTGCATGTGCCACACGGCTTCGACGACAAGGCACTCACTCTGCCGAGGGAAGCTGCGCGAGAGAAGTTCAATCTGCCGACCGACCGCGTCCTGCTCGGCTGTGCCGCGCGGCTGCACCCGCACAAGCGGCTCGATGCGGCGATACGCCTCCTGCCGGATCAGCCATCCTGGCACCTCGCATTGGCCGGCCAGGGAGTCGACGAGGCCCGGCTGAGGCGGCTGGCGGATGATTTGAACGTATCGGACAGATTGCATCTGCTCGGAGAAATCGCCCCGCGCCAGATGGCCGATTTTCTGGCCTGCCTGGACGTGTTCGTATTTCCGACGCAGGCCGAGACCTTCGGCCTCGCCGCGGTCGAGGCCGCAAACGCCGGCGTTCCCTCCGTCGTCACCGATCTACCCGTCCTGCGCGAGGTGCTGTCCTTCGAGGGAAAGCCGACAGCCCTGTTCGTCGATGCCTCCGATCATGCGAAGCTGTCGGCCGCCGTCTCGAAACTCCTGACCGACCAAACCCTGCGCGACGAACTGCGGCAAAACGCCAAAGGCCTGAAGTTGCGGTACTCGGTAGACGCCATGGTGGAGGAATACGTTCGAATTCTCGGCCAGGTCACGTGACCTGATCCGCTGGAATGATTGGCTCGACATGATCATCGAGTTTCGCTGTGAACGTGAGCATGCGCGGCGGTGGATGCGCCGCGAGACGCTGTCGATCGACGGGCGGGACATTCCGGTCCAAATCGCCTGGACGACGACGGCGGAGTCACGTCCCGCAGGTCTCGACGCGCTGTTCGAGCTCGAACGCGTGGTGTTGCACAAGGGCAAACCCAGCGGCGCCGACAGGCTGAAGATCATTCCGGAGCGGACGCAGGCTCGCGCCGGCACGGCCGACGTGATCGTCGATTTTACAGGCGGCGCGCGGGATCGGGGCTGTTCGGCTCCGCTGTATCTGCGCCCGCTGTTCAACGGAACGGCAGGGGAAAACGCCGCGCTCGCCGCCATTCTCAGCGGCGAGCTGCCGGTGATCGACATCGTCAACGAGGTCGACGGCGCCGTGCTCGATCGCGGTCACCCGTCGGGAGAAATTGCGGCCGGCCTGAGCGGCGCGCTCGAAACGGTCATGGCGCGAACCCTGACCATGGTGGCTGCAATCCTGTCGGGACGGCCGAGAATTCTGCCGCAGCTGGCGCGCCCCGCCGGAGACGGCACGCGCCGCCGACCTATTGGCTACGTCGCGCGCGGCCTCGCCGCCTCGATCGCCAAGGAGATCTATCGGCTCTGCTGCTACGCCCCGCATTGGCATATCGGATGGCGCTTCAACGACGGCGCAGGCGTCTGGCAGACGGGAGATCTCTCCGGGCCTCGCTGGAACGTTCTGGGAGACCCCGGAAACCACTTCTACGCCGATCCCTTTCCCATCACCTGGCGTGGACGAACGTTCGTCTTTTTTGAGGATCTCGATCACCGGGTCGGCAAGGGTATCATTTCGGCGATCGAGTTCGGTGACGCCGGGCCGGTCGGCGACGTCGTGCCCGTGCTGGAAGAGCCGTGGCACCTGTCCTATCCGTTCCTGATCGAGGACGATGGCGAGTTGTGGATGATCCCGGAGAGCTCGGTCAACGGGGACGTCGCCCTCTACAAATGCGTTCGGTTTCCGGACAAATGGGAGCGGCATGCGACGCTGCTCTCGGGCCTCGAGCTCGCCGATGTGACGATCACGCGGCACAACGGCCTGAACTATCTGTTTGGCGCCTGGCGCGACGGAACCGGCGGCTATTCGGATTCGCTTGCGATCTATTACGCCGACCACCTGCTCGGCCCCTGGCTGCCCCATGCCAGCAACCCGGTCCTGATCGATCGCGCGAGTGCGCGACCGGCAGGGAATTTCGTCACCATCAATGAAAGACTGTGGCGGCCGGTTCAGAATTGTGCCGACGGATACGGTGCAGCGCTCGCCCTGGCGGAGGTCGTCGAACTGTCACCGACGACGTTCAGGCAGATCGTCCGCCACTCACTGAAGCCGGGACCGGTATGGCCCGGCCGAAAGCTGCACACCCTGAACCGCTGCGGCCGGCTCGAGTTGATCGACGGATCGCGCGTGCAACCCAAGATCCTCGCGTTCACCAGGCAATTTCCATCGGCCGTTTTGCCTGCGCGAACCCGTCCATCGACCGCCTGCTAAAAAGGTCCTGCGAACGACGCATCCCTCGCCTGAGCGCGACCGATGTTCAGTTCAAGCAGGATTCGTGGCAGACAGGAGCAAGCGGCGCCGATCATGACCACGACGGTACGTCGGATGCCGCCCCGGAGACTCCATGGCAGACGACACACGTTCGGAACATCGGCCCTTCGATCCCCGCACCAGATGGGCGGAATTGTCCCAGGCAGAGCGCGACGCCGCCTATGACAACAATGGGGCCGTCAAGAACAGCGCGGCCCTGATCGCCGAGCGCAACGAAGCTTCGGCGCGGCTGCGAGGCAAGCTGACATCCCATCTCGACCTGCCTTACGGCGAGCGCGCGAACAACAGGATCGACCTCTATCCGGCCACGAGGCGGGAGGCGCCCTGCCTGATGTTCGTGCACGGCGGCTATTGGCAGCGCAATTCCCGCGAGCTGTTCGCCATGCTCGTCGAAGGCGTCGCCGCACATGGCTGGTCGGTCGCCATTCCCGGCTATTCGCTGGCGCCCGAGGTGTCCCTGACCGACATCGTCACCGAAATCCCGCGCGCGCTCGACTGGCTCGCCGCGCATGGCGCATCCTATGGCGTCGGCGGACCGGTCGTCCTGTCGGGCTGGTCCGCCGGCGCCCACCTCGTGGCGATGGCGCTGGACCATCCGCGCGTCCATGCCGGGCTTGCGATATCAGGTGTCTACGACCTGGCGCCGATCCGCGATACCGGCCTCAACAACGCGCTGAAGCTGACGGGCGACGAAATCGCCACGCTCTCGCCGCTTCGCCTGCCCGTGACGCAGAAGCGGCTCGACATCGCCTATGGCAGCAGCGAGTTGCCGGCCCTGGTGTTGGATTCAATCAACCTTCATGAGAAGCGTGCGGCCGCGCAGGCGCCCGGCAAGCTCATTCCGGTCGCAGGCGCCGACCATTTCACTATCCTCGAGGCGCTTCGTCGCCCTGACGGCAGTCTGGTCGACGCCGCCCGCCGATTGCTGGACTAAAAAACGCGAAAACAACCCCATGCACAGTAGAATGCCGTTGTTTGCAAAGGCAAATCCGCGTCGCGGGTGGCTTTGACACGTCGGGCAAAACAGGGGCATGACGCCATCATCGCCCCGGTTGTCGCTCCTGCGCCTCGATCCAGACTTGCTCTCCCGTGACCTTGACCGGATAGAGCCGCAATGGCGGACTTGGCCAGCCCGCTGTAATTGCCCCGTCACGTAAATCGAACGATGCCGCATGGCGCGGGCAATACAGCCGCCCCGCCGCCACCTGCCCAAGACCGAGATCCGCCTGTTCGTGGGGACAGGCACGTTCGCACGCGATGACATCGCCCTCGTTCCAGATCACGAGCATGTCGCGCCCGGCGACGCGGACGATCGTCTCTGCCTTCAGCCGGCTGAGGTCACAGACCGGAATCCACGCCGGCCCGTCCGGACGGACAGCCGGATCATCCACCGAGATAGGCCTTCCGCACGTGCTCGTTCTCGATCAGCTCAGAGCCGGCCCCGGACAGCACGATGCGGCCGTTCTCGAGCAGATAGGCGTGGTCGCACATCTCCAGCGCAGCGAACGCGTTCTGCTCGACCAGCAGCACCGTGGTGCCGGCATCGCGGATGCCGCGGATGATCGCAAAGGTGCGCTCGACGATGTTGGGGGCAAGGCCGAGCGAGGGCTCGTCGAACAAGATCAGCCGCGGCCGCGACATCAGCGCACGCCCGATCGCGAGCATCTGCTGCTCGCCACCGGACAGCGTGCCCGCCGCCTGCCGGCGCCGCTCGGCGAGCCGCGGAAATTCCGTGTAGATGCGATCGCGATCGGCCGCGATCTCGCCTGAACCACGACGGAGGTAAGCCCCCATGTCGAGATTTTCCTCGACGCTCATGTGCGGAAACACGCGCCGCCCTTCCGGACAATGCGCGATCCCGCTCGCCAGCACGCGCGGGGGCCTCGCCCCGGTGATGTCGATGCCCTCGAACCGCATCTGCCCGGAACGTGTCGGCACGAGGCCGGAAATCGCGCGCAGCGTCGTGCTCTTGCCGGCGCCGTTGGCGCCGATCAGCGCCACCAATTGCCCGGCCTTCACGTCGAGCGAGATGCCGCGCAGCGCGGTCACGCCGCCATAGCCGCACACCATGTCGCGGATCTCAAGCACGTGCCGCTCCATGCCCGAGATAGGCCTCGATCACGGCGGGGTCGTTGCGGATCACGTCCGGTGTCCCCTCGGCGATGATGCGGCCGTAGTTGAGCACCACGATGCGATCCGAGACCGTCATCACCATCGGCATGTCGTGCTCGACCAGCAGGATCGTGATGCCGCGATCGCGGATGCTGCGGATGAGCTCGACAAACCGGTGCGTCTCCGAGGCATTCATGCCCGAGACGGGTTCGTCGAGCAGCAGCATCGAGGGTTCCGCCGCGAGCGCCAGCGCGACGCCGACCAGGCGCTGCTCGCCGTAGGAGAGCGACCCGGCCGCATCGTGGGCACGGCGTTCGAGACCCACCCATTCGATCAGCTCGCTCGCCCGTTGCCGCAGCTTGCGCTCCGAGGCGCGCGCCCCCGGCAGGCCGAGGATGGCGTCAAGCAGCCGGACCCGGCCCTGGCGGTGCAGTCCGATCAGGAGATTGTCGTAGACGGTGTCGTTGGGAAACACGCTGGTGCGCTGGAAGGTGCGGATCAGGCCGAGGTCCGCGATCTGATGCGGCTTCAATCCATTGAGCGCGGTGTCACGGTAGGTGACACGCCCTGCACTCGGCTCCAGAAAGCCGGTCATGACGTTGAAGGCGGTGGTCTTGCCGGCGCCATTCGGCCCGATCAGGCTGACGATCTCGCCTTCGCCCACGGTGAAGCTCATGTCGGAGATCGCGACGAGTCCGCCGAAGCGGACCGCGACCTGCTCGATCGTCATGGCAACGCTGCGCGCCGTCATCACGCCCGCTCCTTGATGGCTGTCTCGGCAAGGGCCACCGGCGCCAGTGCCGTCGCCCTGCTCCGTCTCCTCGCCAATCGCTGCGCGAGCGACGGCACGATGCCGCGCGGCAGCACGAACAGGATGGCGATCAGCACGCCGCCATAGGCGATCCACTGCGCCTCCGGCGCCATGACCGGCCGCAGCGCGACCGGCAGCAGCCCGAAGATCAGGCCACCGACGACGGGACCGGCCAGCGAGCCCTTGCCGCCGCTGATGACCATGATGACCATGGTGACGGTGTTGATGAAGGCAAACACTTCGGGATCGATGATCCGGATGTAGTGCGCATAAAGGCTGCCGGCCGCCCCCGCGATCGCAGCCGAGATCACCGCCGCCAGCGTCAGCGTCTTCGTCACGTCGATGCCGACAGAGACAGCGAGGGTCTCATTCTCCATCAATCCGCGCATGGCGCGGCCGAAATGGGAACGAACGAGGCGTGCGATCAGGAGATAGGCGATGAGAGCCACGACCAGCACGAGGTAGTAGTTCTGCAGCTTGGTGCGCAGCGTCAATTCACCGAAGCCGGGCATTGGTAGCGCGATGGAGGGAATGTTGGTCAGCGCAAGCGGACCTTGCGTCAGCTCGACCCAGTTCAGCGCGACCAGCCGCACGACCTCGGCGAAGGAGATGGTGACGATGACGAAATAGGCGCCGCGGACGCGGAATGACAGCAGCCCGACGAAATAGCCGCACAATCCGGCGATGATGATCGCGAGCCCGAATCCCACGATCGGCGGCCAGGGCGCGTGAACCAGACGAAAGCCGCCCGGCAGGCCGACGTCGAAGCCGAGCGATGTCAGCGCGCTGACATAGGCGCCGACGCCGAAGAAGGCGATGTGGCCGAGGCTGAGCTGGCCGGTGAAGCCGAGCAGCAGGTTGAGGCTCATCGCGCCGATGACGAAGATTCCGGTCGTGATCAGCGCGTTCAGCAAGTAGGGATCGCGCAGCCAGAGCGGCACCGAGGCAAGGGCTGCGACGGCGAGAATGGTGAGGGCTATTCTCATCCGACGCGCTCCGCGCGTGCGAACAGGCCGGTCGGCTTGAAGATGAGGACCGCGATGATGATCACAAAGCCCATCGCGTCGCGATAGCCTGATGAGATGTAGCCCGCGCCAAGCTCCTCGGCCAAAGCCAGGATGAAGCCGCCGATCACCGCGCCAGTGATGTTGCCGAGACCGCCGAGGATGACGATGGCGAAGGCCTTGACGGCGGCAAGATCCCCCATTTGCGGGAAGATCACGTAGACCGGCCCGAGCAGGGCCCCCGCGGCGGCGGCAAGGCTGGAGCCGATCGCGAAGGTCGAGGTGTAGATCATGTCGACATTGACACCCATCAGCGAGGCCGTGTCGTGGTCCTGGAACGTTGCCCGCATCGCGCGGCCGAGACTCGTCCTGTTGATCAGGAGGTACGTCACCAGGATCAGCAGTGCCGCGGCGGCAAGCACGAACAGCCGCAGCCAGGACACGGAGACAGGTCCGAGCACCAGCGGTGCCTCGGGAAACGGCGTTGCCACCGATTTGGCGACGCCGCCCCAGATCCACAGCGTGCCCGACTGCATCGCGATCCAGGCACCGATCATGACCAGCATCGTGGTGTCGATGTCGGAACCGCGCAGGGGCCGCAGCAATGTCAGCTCGATAGCCGCCCCCAATAGCCATCCGGCCAGCACGGCGACGGGCAACGCCAGGAAGAAGTTCAGCCCGACCTGCTGCACCACGATGAACATGATGTAGGCGCCGAACGTGTACAGCACGCCATGCGTGAAGTTCACCACGTTCATGATGCCGAAGATCAACGTCAGCCCGATCCCGAGCAGCGCATAGGTGCCGCCGAGCACGAGCATGTTGACCAGATGCTGGAGAAACTCGCTCAAGGCTATTCCCGTTTGATCCAGATGTCGGCGAGGGCCGCGATGTGCCGCCCTCGCCCAGGGCTCGCTGACGCTAGAGCGTCTTCATCTCGACTTTGCCGCCGTTGATTTCGATGAGATAGACGTTCGGCTGGCTCTGCCCGCTCTCCTTGCCCTCAGGGCCGGACTTGCGGAACACGATGTCGCCGTTGAGCCCCTTGATGTTGATGTCCCAGAACGCCGCCTTGATCGCAGCCGGCTCGGCCTTGCCCGCCTTCTCGATCGCGGCCGCCGCAGTGCGGATGCCGTCATAGCCGCGGAAACTCTCGGTGCAGCCGGCGAACTCGAAACCGCGCTTCTTCCATTCCGTGATGAAGTAGTTGGTTGCCTCAGGGTTCGGCGTCTTATCCGGGAACCACGGCAGGAAGGTCGTCAGATGCATGGTGCCGTTGGCGGCGGCTCCCGCCTGGGCGATGATCTGGTCCGGATTCTGCGAGCCGCCGGTGGTGATGATGCGCTTCTTCAGGCCGAGCGCAGCGGCCTGCTTGAAGATCAGCGTCAGCTGGTCGACGGCGGTCGTGACGATGACCGTCTCGGAATCCGAGCTCTTGATCTTGGAGAGCTGGGCGCTCATGTCCTGTGCGCCCTGGTCCATGGTTTCGACCAGGCCGATCGTGATGCCCTTGTCCTTCATCATCTTGCTGAAGTCCTCGGCGGTGCCGCGGCCCCAGTCGTTGTTGATGACGAGGAAGTCGACCTTCTTCAGCGCAAGCTTGTCGACGATGCCCTTGAACGCCGCGGCCTCGACCGCCGAGGGCGGCGAGATGCGGAAGATGAAGGGATTGCCCGTCGTCGTGATCTTGCCCGAGGACGAGGTCTCCACCACCATCGGCGTCTCGTATTCCATCAGCTTCGGCATCACCGCGAGCGTCAGGCTCGAGCCCCAGGCCCCCATCAGGACCGGCACCTTGTCGCTGGTGATGAGCTTTTCGGCAACGGCGGCCGCTTCGGTCGGGTTGCTCTTGTTGTCCTCGATCACGAGCTCGATCTTCTTGCCCAGGATGCCGCCCTTGGCGTTGATCTCGTCGGCGGCGATCTTGGCGCCATTGACGACGTAGGTGCCGGACGCCGCGAACGCGCCGGTGAGCGGTTCGTTGACACCGATCTTGATGGTCTGCGCCCCTGCTGTGCCGCCGACCAAGGCCGTCGCCAGCGCGATGGCCGGAACCAGTCCGAGTGCTCGTGTCATGTTGTCTCTCCAAATCCCACGCTGTTGATGTCTAGCAGTCCAGGCTTCGTCACTCTGCGGCGCGAGCGCGCCGGTCATTCCGCTCCACCTTTTCCGGTGAAGACGCGGCCAAGGATGCGCGCGAGCCGCGCGCGCAAAACGTCTGATGCAAGCGACCAGAAGCTGAGCTCCGCCGGGGCCGCCTGCCCCGACGGCGCGCCCGACATGTGGCGGTCGAGATTTCCCGCGAACTCCGCAACCAGGCGCCTGGCGAGATCCCGCACCAGGCCCGGCCGGCCGATCTGCGCCAGCATGCCCGTGAGCGTGTAGCCGATCGACAGTTCGACGGCGGTCGCCGTGCCGCCCTCGAGCGGGATCAGGCGATAGCGGATTTCGCCCTGCGTCGCCGAATGGCTGCGCTGGTCGGTGCCGATGCCGACGATGCGGCCCGAGAATGTCGCGGGATCGCGTTCGACGCGCGCGGCCCCCTCGAAGGCCGCCGCGATCGGCCCGAGCCTGACCCGGATCACGCCTTCGACGCGCTCGGGCCTTGGCGGCGCCGTCAGCGACACGCCGGGAAGGCAGGCTGCGATGCCGGCGATATCGTCGAACATCGCAAAGACCTTTGCCGGCGGGTGCGGCAGCGTGAAGCGCTGATCGAGAACGGTCGCCGGGGTGAAGTCGGGAATGGTCACTGCCGCGGCGCGGTCTGATGCCGCGGCCACCGCCTGCCGCGCAGGCTGACGCTCGTCTCGGCCTGACGTGGCTCGCCCCGATCCGGCGGGGCCGAGACTGGTCCGGCCGCCATCGGCCTGCGGCGCGATGTTGCGCGCGCGCCTCGCTTCGATGACGGACTGCACCGCCCGCACGATTCCGACATAGCCGGTGCAGCGGCAGAGATTGCCGCTGAGGCCGACGCGAATGCGCCGCTCGTCGGCGTCAGGCAGACGCAACACCAGGTCGCGCGCCGAAACCAGCATGCCGGGCGTGCAATAGCCGCATTGTAGCGCATGCTCACGGGTGAAGGCCGCGCGCAGCTCGCTCGTGACCTCGTCCTCGTCGAGGCCTTCGATCGTGGTGATGTCCGCGCCCTCGCAGGCCACCGCATAGGTGATGCAGGAGCGCGCCGGCACGCCGTCGAGCAGCACGGTGCAGGCACCGCAGACGCCGTGCTCGCAGCCGAGATGCGTGCCGGTCAGGTCGAGCTTGTCGCGCACGAAATCGGCAAGGCTGGTGCGAGGCTCCGCCAGAACCTCCACCGCGCGGCGATTGACATGAAGCGCGATCGTAGTCATGCGGCGGCCTCCAGGACGGCGCGCTTCAACACGCTGACATGGATATGGCGCTGCGCGGCATCGTCGATGCCGGCCTTCATCAGAAGAGCATCGGCGGCCCTGATGTCGAAACGCTGCTTGTAGTCGGCCGCAATCCGGCCGCCGAACAAATCGGCGGCATCCGTCACGACGATCGGCGCCGTATCGATCGCACCGATCACGACGCGCGCCGAGGCGGCGGCGGGATCGACAAGGACCGCGCCGATGGCGTGGGCGAACTCGCCGGTCTTGCGGCAGCTCTTGGCATAGCCCCAATGCGCCGAGACAGCGCGGGCCGGCACATGGATCGCCTCGACCATTTCGCCGGCGTGGAGCGCCGATTCCAGCGCGCCGACGACGAAGGCCTCGATCGCCATCGTGCGCGCACCGGCAAGACTGCGCAGCGTGACGCGCGCACCCAAGGCCGCGAGCGCGGAAACCCAGTCCGCGGCGGGATCGGCATGGCTGAGCGAGCCGCCGATCGTGCCGCGGTTGCGCACGGCGCGATAGGCAATGTTGGCTGCGACGCCGCGCATGGCGCCGCGGGTCACGTCGGCCGTGCGCCCGTCCTCGATGTCGGCATGCGTCACCAGGGCCCCGAGCATCAGCTCGCCGTCGCAAAGCTTGGCCTGCTTGAGCTCGGCAAGGCCGGAGATATCGACGATCAGCTCCGGCTGCACCAGCCGCAGATTGAGCATGGGCCCGAGCGACTGGCCGCCGGCGATGATCTTCGCCGATCCGCCTGCCGCTGCCAGCATCGACAGCGCCGAATTGAGATCGCGCGGGCGCTCGTAGCTGAACGGAGCCGGCTTCATGCCGCGCTCCTTTCGGCCGCGCGCGCGGCCAGCATGGCTGCGACGACACGATGCGGCGTGATCGGCGACTGCATCAGCTCGACACCGAGCGGGCGCAGCGCGTCGTTGACGGCATTGGCGATCGCGGCGGGCGGCGCAATCGCCCCGCCCTCGCCGATGCCCTTCACGCCGAACTGCGTGTAGGGCGACGGCGTCTCCATGTGATCGAGACGCGCCGCCGGGACCTCGGTCGCGCCGGGCAGCAGATAGTCGGCGAGCGTCGTCGCCAGCGGCTGGCCGGAGGCATCGAACGGCATTTCCTCGTAGAGCGCGGTGCCGATGCCCTGGGCGAGGCCGCCATAGATCTGGCCGTCAACCACCAGCGGGTTGACCAGAACGCCGCCGTCCTCGACGATCACATAGTCAAGAATTTCCACCTCGCCGACATCAGGGTCGACCGCGACGACGGCCGCATGCGCGGCGTAGCTGAAGGTCCCGCTGTCGCGCACGGGCTTGTAGCCCTGCGTCACTTCCAGCCCGCCGGGATCGACGTCAACAGGCAGATCCTGCGGGCGGCGATACCAGGTGTGGGCGATCGCCGTCAGGCTGACGCTGCCATTGACGCCGCGCACCTCGCCATTCTGCAGGACGACCGAAGCCGGATCATGCTGCAGCAGTTTGGCACCGATGCGCCTTGCGCGTTCGCCGAGCTCGCGGCAGGCGGTGGCCACCGCGCCGCCGGCCATGACCATCGAGCGCGAGCCCCAGGTGCCGGTCGAATAGGGCGTCATCGCGGTGTCGCCGAGGATGATGCGGATCTTTGCGACGTCTATTCCCAGCATTTCATGCGCGACCTGGGCGAGCGTCGTCTCCATGCCCTGCCCGTGCGAATGCACGCCGACGCGCAGCTCGAGGCCGCCGTCCGGCGTCAGCCGCGCCGATGCCTGCTCATGGCCCGGCACCATCGGGATGCCCCAGCCGGAATAGACCGAGGTGCCGTGCGCGGCCTGCTCGCAATAGATGGAGACGCCGACGCCAATGCGGCGGCCACCGGCCTCGCCCAGGCTTTGCTTGGCGCGAACGGCCTCGACATCGATCGCGGCGAGCGCGCGCCGCATCGCCTCCGGATAGTCGCCACTGTCAAAATGCTTCCTGGTGATGTTGTCGAACGGCATCTGCTCCGCCTGTACCAGATTGCGCAGCCGCACCTCGCCGGGCTCGAGCCCGGCTTCGGCCGCCACGAGGTCGAGCATCAACTCCAGCGCAAAGCAGACACCGGTGCGCGCGACGCCGCGATACGGCAGGATCGGACATTTGTTGGTGGCAACCGAAAAGGTGCGGCAGCGATAGGCCGGCATCTTGTAGGGACCGGGCAAAATGCTTGCGATCTGCGCGGCTTCGAGACAGGCGGAGAACGGATAGGACGAGTAGGCGCCGGAATCCACGGTCGCTTCGCAATCGATGCCGCGCAACGTCCCGTCGCTGTCAGCATAGACAGTGATTTTGTAATGGTGCTCGCGACAATTCGAGCTGGCGACGAGATGCTCGCGGCGATCCTCGGTCCAGCGCACGGGATGGCCGCAGCGCATCGTCAGCCAGGACAGGCAGACCTCTTCAGGCAGCAAAATCCCCTTGTGCCCGAAGCCGCCGCCGACGTCGGGCGAGATGACGCGGATCCGGCCCTCCTCCATGCCGAGGCATTCGGCAAGTCCGCTGCGCGTGATATGCGGCATCTGGGCGGCGGAATGCAGCGTGAGCTGATCGAGCCTCGGATCGAAGGTCGCAACGACGCCGCGGCCCTCGAGCGGCGACATGCATTGCCGCGCGGTCGAGATCTCACGCGTCACCTTGATCGGCGCGTCGAGCGCGGCTGATATGTCGACCTCGTAATTGGTCTCCAGGAAGACGTTGTCGCCCCAATGGTCGTGCACCAGCGCCGAGCCCGGCTCGCGCGCCTTCAGCATGTCGGTGATCGCGGGCAGCTCCTCCAGATCCAGCGCCACGGAGGCCGCGATGTCCTCCGCCTCGGCCCGCGTCGGCGCGAGGCACATGGCGACGAGCTCGCCGACCTGGCGCACCTTGCCGGTGGCGAGCACCGGCTGCTCCGAGATCTTGAAGCCCGGAAGCCCCGAGACCGCGCGGATCGATTTGACGCCGACAAGGTCCCCCGCCGTGAAGACGCTGCCGCGATGGCGCTCGGGCACGTGGATGCCGCGGATGCGTGCATGCGCCAGCGGGCTGCGCACGAAGGCGACGTCCTGAAGGCCCGCAAGCCTGATGTCGGCGACGAACTGGCCGCGGCCGCGCATCAGGCGATCATCCTCCTTCCGCGGCAGCCGTGCGCCCACGCCCTGCCCGGATCTGCCTGAAGGAAACTCTCGCTCGTTGCGCACGCGGGCGTTCTCCATCACCGCGCGGCCTTACGCCGCGACGGCCTGCGGCAGGATCGGCGCGACCGCGTCGAAGCGCGTGCCGGCGCGCAGGCAGAAGGCCGGCTGAAGCAGGCGCTCGGCGATCACCTCGTTCTTCTCGTTATCCGCAAGGACGAAGCGGCCGTTCTTCTCCGCGAGCACGGAGACGTCGGCGGCCATGCCGACCTTGAGCGCGCCGATCTCCGCGCTGCGGCCGAGCATTTTTGCGGGATTGGCGGTGACCATCGGCACCACCTGCTCCAGCGACAGGCCGAGCGCCATCATCGAGCTCATCGCCTGCACCAGGCTGAACTTGGCCTGCCCCGCGAAGGGATGGTTCTCCTCGTCCTCGTGCTGATCGGGCGTTCCGGCCGGCGCAGGCACGTGAGTGTTGTAGCCGTGAATGTCGGCGCCGAGCGTGGTCGGAATGATGCCGGCGGCGATCGCCTTCTTCGCGAGCCGGTACGAGAAATGGCTGCCGTGACCGACATCGACCTTCAGGCCGCGATCGAGCGCCGCCTGGATCACCGGATGCACCTCGCCCTCGCGGTTGACGAAGCCTCCAGGGTGGCGCGTGAACGGATGGGCGAGAACGTCGCCCTCGCGCAGCAACGGGATCACACGCGTGAGGATCGTATCGGCATCCTCGCCATTGGCGCCGCTCTCGGGCAGGCCCCAGAGCTGGCCGAAATGCACATACACCGGCAGATCGGCGCGCTTGCCGATCTCCGCCGCCATCTCGATGACACGGATGCCCCAGCGCGCGAAGCCGCCGATCTCGGCATGGGCCTTGATGCCCCGTACGATGTCGAGATTGGCCGTCGCCGCCTTGACGGTCGCATCGATGTCGACACCATCGGGGCTGTAGAGCTGCGGATAATAATGTCCCTCCAGTCCGCCGACGAGATAGGCGGACAGGAAGGCATAGACGCGCGTACGGGACGGCTCGGCGATGAAATGACGAAAGCCCGGCAGCGTCATGCAGGACGGACCGCCCTGGTCGATCACCGTTGTCACGCCCGACTGCACGCCGACCATGTCGGGGTTCATGCCGAAGCGGCCGGAGACATATTGATAGACATGCGCATGGGTGTCGATCAGCCCGGGCAGCACGAGCTTGCCGCCGACATCGACGACCTCCTTCGCACTCGTCGGCAGAATGTCCGGCGCGACCGCGGCGATCTTGCCATTGCGGATGGCAACATCCCTGATGCCGTCCACGCCCGAGGCCGGACAGATCACGCGACCGCCGCGCAGCAGAAGGTCGAAGCTGGCAGTGATGGACATGGCGCTCTCCTCTCCTCACGGCGGCGATTGCTTCGCCCCGGAAATACGAAGCATGCTTCGCATTTTGACAAAAGCAAGCTTCGTGCCATGATCTGACGGTGGCGGGCGCACTCGAATCGAGCTAAGCGCGGCTTGGTTCCAGCTTGGGAGAGCGTGCATTGCGGCAGGGGAAGACGCGTCGCAGCGGGGGCAAGCACCGCCCCTGGCCATTGTCGCAACGTCCCGGCTATCTGATCCGGCGGCTGCACCAGATTCATGTCGCGCTGTTTCAGGAAGCGTGCGGCGCGTTCGAGGTCACGCCGTTGCAATACAGCCTGCTCTCGGCGCTGGCGGTGCGCGAAACCGCCGATCAGACCACTTTGGCGGCCGATATCGCCCTCGATCGAACGACGACGACCGGCGCGTTGAAGCGGCTCGCCGCACGAGGTCTGGTCGAGCGCGCCATCAACAAGGACGATCGCCGCGCGCGATTGTGCCGCCTGACACCTGCCGGCGCCGCCCTGCTGGTCAAGATCGAGGGCGCGGCGCGACGGGCGCATCGTGCGACGCTCGGCGATTTGAGCGAGCGGGAACAGGCGCTCTTCATCGAAATGATGCAGCGCATCGTGGCCGGCAATCCCAGCCGCGACAGCGCCGCTGCCCTATTCGACTAGAGGCGGTTGCTGCACTTTTGAGTTGGACTGCCCAATTTATCATCGTACCGCTGCTCGCGCGCGCAAGGCCCTGAGACTCCGCGCCGGCCGCCGGGTTGCAAACGGGTGGCTCGACATGAGCCGATACAAGCCTGCGCGTGACGCCGATCGCATTTGAAATTTCAACAGCAATCCGGCGCGAACCACATTGCATCCGGCATCGGCGCACGCCCTGCTCCGGCGGCCGTGCAACCAATGGCACGATTTATGCTGCGATGATGCGCAGCGTGCTTCGTATTGGGGGATGTCATGACGGATTCCGAACTTCGCGCTGATATTCACAGCATCGAGCCAATTCCCGATGCGGACCGGGACTCGACCGGGCCGCAGCAGATGTGGATCTGGGCGGGCGCCAACATCGCGCCGGTCAACTGGGCGCTCGGCGCGCTCGGCATCATCCTGAAGCTCGGACTGATGGAGACGATCGCGGTCATCGTGCTCGGGAACATCGTCGGCTGCGCGATCTTCGCCGCCTTCACGGTGATGGGGCACAAGACCGGCGTCAACCAGATGGTGCTGAGCCGGTCCGCGTTCGGCGTTCGCGGCGCCTACCTGCCCAGCATCCTGATGTTCGTGATGACGCTGGGCTGGATCGGCGTGAACACCTACTTCCCGGTCAAGATCTCGATCGGCATCCTCGGCCAGTTCGGCGTGCCCGACACCTGGCTGATCGAGATCGTCATCATCACCCTGGTGATGGCGGCGCAGGTCCTGATCGGCGTCTACGGCTTCTATGCGATCCGCACCTTCGAGAAATACACGGTGCCGCCGACCATCGCCATCATGGTGCTGATGAGCGTGCTGGCCTGGACGCGCCCCGGTGTCGTCAACTGGAGCCTCACGACGTCGCTGCCGCCGGGCGCGCATCTGGCGATGCTGACCCTGCTCATGACCGCGATCGGCGTCGGCTGGGGCATTTCCTGGGTCACCTGGGCCTCCGACTATTCGCGCTTCGTGCCGAAAAGCGTGCCGTCGAAATCCGTGTTCGGGTACAGCTATGTCGGCATGTTCGTGCCGACGGTCTGGCTCGGCATTCTCGGCGCGACCATCGCCTCGACGACGCTGGACACCGATCCCGCAAAGATGGTCAGCGCGGTGTTCGGCGGGCCGGTCAGCATCCTCGTTCTGCTGATGGTGCTGCATGGCCCGATCGCGACCAACATCCTCAACGTCTACTCGGCGACACTGGCGGCGCTGAGCGCGGGGCTGAAGTTCTCGCGCTTCTGGCTCACCGTCATCGTCGGCGTCGCCGGCTATCTGGTGACGCTGTACTTCATCTTCGCGCCGTCCTTTGCGAAAGCGTTCGACAACTGGATGATCAGCCTGTTGTTGTGGATGAGCCCGTGGGCCGGCGTGGTGCTTGCGGATTTCTTCCTCAAGCGGAAGAGCAAGATCGACGTCGCCGAGCTCTACCGCTCGCCGGAGTCCAGCACCTATGGCGACATCAACTGGGCCGGCATGATCGCGTTCTTCGCGGGCCTCGTCGCCGGATGGCTGGTGGAAGACGGCCTCGTCGGCGCACTCCAGGGGCCGGTCTCGATCAACCTCCTGGGCGGGGCCGATCTGAGCTGGCTGTTCGGGATCGGGGTCTCAGGGCTGGTCTATCTGGCGCTGGGCAAGCACGTCACGTCGCCCTCCTCGATCGTTGCGAGCAGCGCGGGAAGGTAACGTCAGATCATGGACTTCGTCCTGCGATCCACCCCCGGAAATGTCCAGTGGGGACTCTGGGACGGACGTCTGAAGCCGGTGCTCCGGATCGCATCCGGAGACCGCGTGACCATCGAGACCCTCTCGGGCGAGCCGGACGATCTGCCCGATCCGTCGCTCGGCTTCGACATCGTGCCCGGACATGCGGAGGTGCTGGCAAGCGCGTTCCGCGGTCCGGGGCCGCACCTTCTCACCGGACCGATCCACATCGAGGGCGCCGAGCCCGGCGACGTCCTCGAAGTGCGCGTCCTGAGCATCGAGCTGCGCTGCAATTGGGGCTGGAATCTCCAGGTCCCGACGCTCGGCACGCTGCCTGAGGATTTTCCAGAATTCCGCCGCATCCACATTCCGCTGGACCGCGCGCGCAACGTCGCAAAACTGCCCTGGGGGCAGGAGCTGCCGCTCTCCCCTTTCTTCGGCAATTTCGGCGTCGCGCCGCCGCCCGCCTGGGGCCGATTGTCCTCGAAGGAGCCGCGGGCGTTCGGCGGCAACATGGACAACAAGGAGCTCAGTGCCGGCAGCACGCTCTATTTTCCGGTCTTCGTGCCGGGCGCGCTGTTCTCCGCCGGCGACGGCCACGCGCTCCAGGGCGACGGCGAAGTCTGCCTGACCGCGATCGAGGCCGCGCTCACCGGCACCTTCGAATTCCACGTCCGCCGCGATCTTCGGCTCGCCTCGCCGCGCGCCGAGACGGCGTCCGACTGGATCACCATGGGCTTTGACGAGGATCTCGACGACGCCGCCAAGGCCGCGCTGCGCGACATGATCGCGCTGATCCGCGAGCACAGCGGCCTCAGCGCCCAGGACGCCTATACGCTCTGCTCGATCGCCGCAGACCTGCGGGTCACGCAGCTGGTCGACGGCAACAAGGGCATTCACTGCGTGCTGGCGAAATCCCGCATGCCGTGACCGATGCCGCCGGGTTCAAGACCCCGATCGATCGGCAAAACGCTTCATACGCAAGATCCCGCTTAGCCCGAGGCGCGCGCTGTTGCCGCCCCCGCAAAGTCCTGCACGGGCGCGGCCGCGAGCAGCGCCTTGGTGTAGTCATGCTGCGGACGATCGAAGATCTCGTCACGCGATCCCTGCTCGACGATCCGCCCGCCCTGCATCACCACCACCCGGTCGGCGACCTGCTCGACGGCGGCGAGATCGTGGCTGATGAACAGGCAGGCGAAGCCGTATTGCGCCTGAAGCCGCGCGAGCAGCTTCAGCACCTGGGCCTGGATGGTCATGTCGAGAGCCGAGACCGGCTCGTCCGCCACGACGAAGGCCGGCTCGCGCACGATGGCACGCGCAATCGCGATCCGCTGGCGCTGACCGCCGGACAATTCATGCGGCCAGCGCTTGCCGAGGCCCACAAGCCCGACCTCCTCCAGCATCGCTTCCATACGCTTGTCGCGCTCGCTCGCCGTCAATTGCGGCACGTGGCGCAGCGGTTCGGCGACGATCTCGCCGACGCGCATCCGTGGATCCAGCGAGGAATAAGGATCCTGGAACACCAGTTGCGAGGCGAGGCGGAAGTCGCGGTCGACACTTGACGTGACGTCCCTGCCCCGAAACCTGATCTCTCCGCCCGAGGTCGGAATGAGACGCAGCATGGCGCGGCCGAGCGTGGTCTTGCCCGAGCCGCTGCCGCCGACCACCGCGACCGTTTCGCCCGCGGCGATGTCCAGATCGACGCCGTTGACGGCCCGGACGCCGGCATCGCGCCGGAACAATCGCTGCCGCCCGGCGAAGCCGACTTCGAGGCCCCGCACGCTGACGAGGGGTTCGCCGCCCTGCCGCGCTTTGGTCGTGGCGCCGCGGCGCGGCAAGGCCTCGACCAGCCGTTTGGTATAGGCGTCGCACGGCGAGAACAGGATTTGCCGCGTCGTTCCGGTCTCGACCATCCTGCCCTGGCGCAACACCAGCGCGCGCTGCGCATAGCGCGACACGAGGCCAAGATTGTGGGTGATCAGCAGCACCGACGTGCCGTGATCGCGGGCGAGCCCGACCATGAGGTCGAGCACCTCGCGCTGGGTCAGCGTGTCCAGCGCCGTGGTCGGCTCGTCGGCGATCAGCAGCTTCGGTTTCAGCAGCATCACCGAGGCGAGCATGATGCGCTGGCGCATGCCGCCGGAGAATTCGTGCGGATAAGCGTCAAAAGTCCGCTCGGGATCGCGGATCTGAACCCGCGCGAGCATATCGAGGCAGCGGCGGCGGATCTCGCGCTTGCCAAGCCGCTCATGCAGGCCAAGCCCCTCCGCCATCTGCGCGCCGACGCTGATGGCGGGGTTGAGTGAGACCATCGGCTCCTGGAACACCATGCCAACGGTCGGCCCGCGCAGCGCCCGCATCTGTCGCGCCGAAACGTTCGCGAGATCGACGCCGTCGAGCACGATGCGGCCGCCGGCCTTGCGCAACCCCGGCGGCAACAGGCCGAGCACGGCGCGCGCGGCCGCCGTCTTGCCACTACCGGATTCGCCGACGACGGCGAGGAACTCGCCGCGCTCGACCGCGAAGGAGACGTCCTCCACGATCACGGCATTGCTGGCCGACACTTCGATACGGAGATCCTCGACCGACAACAGCGTCATCCGTGCGCCATCCTGGGGTCGAGGCGATCGCGCAAGGAATCGCCGAGCAGGTTGATGCCGAGCAGCGTCAGCGCGATGCAGAGACCCGGCGCGATCGAGAGCCAGGCCGCCGTCTCCATGAACGGACGGCTCGCCGCCAGCATGTTGCCCCAGGTCGGCGCCGGCGGCGGCACGCCGAGGCCGAGGAAGCTCAGCGCGCTCTCGGCCAGCAGCACCCAGCCGAACATGCTGGTCGCGAGCACCGCAACCGGCGCAATCGCATTCGGCATCACATGGCGGATCATCGAATAGACCTCGGAATTGCCGATGACGCGCGACGCCTCGACATACTCCCTCTCGCGGATCGACAGCACCGTGCCGCGCACCACGCGGACGACCGACGGGATATAGGCGAGACCCAACGCCAGAATGAGCCCGACCTTGTTGGCGCCGACCACGATCATCACGGCCAGCGCCAGCAGGATACCGGGGAACGCGAGCAGCGCGTCGTTGACCGCCATGATGATGCGGTCAGCCCAGCCACGGATGTAGCCGGCCGTGCAGCCGATCACCGTGCCGGCCGCAATCGCCAGCAGCACCGTGAGCAGCGCAATCACGACGCTGGCGCCCGCGCCGACCATGATGCGGCTCAGCACGTCGCGGCCGAATTCATCGGTGCCGAGCCAGTGAACAGGCGACGGCGCCTGAAGCCGCGCGCGCAGATTGATGCGCAGCGGGTCGAACGGCGTCCAGAATGCTCCGGTGACGGCCGCGCCGAGAAGGAGCGCCATGAGGGCGCCGCCGATCGTAGTGTTGGCGCGCATCCTCATGCCACTGTCACCCTGGGATCGAACAGCGGGTAGCAAAGATCGACGATGAGGTTGACCACGACGTAGATCACGGCGGTGAACAGCAGGCAGCCCTGCACCACCGGATAGTCACGCGCGAAGATCGAATCCACCAGGAGCCGGCCGAGGCCGGGCAGCGTGAACACGGTCTCGATCACGGCGATGCCGCCGAGGAGATGGCCGAGCACGAGGCCGATCAGCGTCCAGGTCGGCGCGAACGCGTTGGGCAGGACGTGCCGAGCAAGCACGCGCCATTCCGGCACGCCCTTGGCGCGCGCATGCGTGACATATTCGAGCCGCAGCACCTCGATGGAGGCGGCACGCGCCATGCGCGTGAGCACGCCGATCTCCACCATGGTGAGCGTCGCGATCGGCAGCACGATGAAGGTCGCCGCCTGCCAGAAGTTCTCAGCAAAGGGCACGTAGCCGATCACCGGCAGCCATTTCAGCTTGAGCCCGAACAGGAGCAGCAGCAGCAGGCCGAGCCAGAAGCTCGGAATCGACAACAGCAGCGTGGCGCCGCCGACGACGGACAGATCGAGCACGCTGTTCTGCTTCCAGGCCGCAACGAGCCCGGCCGGGACGGCGATACAGGCCGCCGCGGCAACTGCCACCAGCACGATGACCGCGCTGACCTGGAAGCGGTCGAGGATCAGCGGCAGCACCGCGAGATTGTTGGTGATGGAGTGCCCGAAATCGCCGGCCGCAAGCTTTGCGATCCAGTGCATGAACTGGACCGGAATCGGCTGGTCGAGCCCGAGCTGCGCGCGGAGCTGCGCCGCCTGCGCGGGATCGGCGGCATCGCCGAGCATCACCTGCACGGGATCGCCGGGAATGAGGCGAACCAGTGCAAACACGGCGATCGCGACCAGCAGCAGCGTCGGGATCGTCATGGCCAGCCGTCTTGCGAGGTAACCCAACATGGCGTCGCCCTTGCCTACTCGACCGTGACGCCCCAGAACCGCGGCTGCGGATAGAGCCAGCCGGCATAGCCCTTGATGCCCTTGCGCAGCGCCGTCAACTCGGCGCCGTTGAACAGCACGATCATCGGCACGTCGGCGATGAAGCGCTTGTGCATGTCGTCGAACAGCGCCTGCCGCTTCGCGGCATCGTCGATCATCATCGACTGGCGCAGCATGTCCTGCGCCTCCGGATTGTCCCAGACCTTGCGCGGCTGCGTCGCCTTCGGTCCGGTCAGCATCTCGAAGCTCAAGGAGGGATCGAGCCGCGCCGAATAGGTAAAGGCCATCGACTGGTAGTCGCCGCGGTTGTAGCGATCGAGCTGCGCCGCCCAGTCCATCACCTCCAGCTCGATATTGATCCCGACCGTCTGCGCCATCGCCTGCACCAGCACGGAGGAGTCGAACACGAAGCTGTAGCGTTTGTTGGTGATCATCTTGACCGGCTGACCGCGGTAGCCGGCCTCCAGCAGCAGTTTCTTGGCTTCCGCGATATTCTGCGCATAACCGTGCGACTGCGTCTCACTATAGAACGGGCTGCCGAGCGGCAGCGCGGAATTGTTCGGACGCGCGGTGCCCATCATCACGGCGTCGACGATCTGCGCGGTGTCGATCGACAGCGCAATGGCGCAGCGGATCCGCACGTCCTTCAGCAGCGGGTCTTTGGTCTGGAACAGGATGCCGGTGAGGCCGAGCGCGGGCGTGATGCTGAGCTGCACCTCGGGACGCGATTTGAGCTCTTCGAGATCGGGGATCGACAGGCTCATGATGACGTCGAGCGAGCCGCTGAGCAACCCCGCCTTCGCCGCAGAGCTGTCCGGGATCACGTTGAAGCGCACGCGATCGACCCTGGCGTCCTTGGCGCCGGTGTAACCGGTGCGCGGCTCACTGCGCGAGACATAGCCGTCGAAGCGGACGACATCGACATACTGCCCCCGCTTCCACTCGGCGAGCTTGAACGGGCCGGTGCCGATCGGGGCGATCCACTTGCCGTCCGCGCCGACGGAATCGCGATGGATGATTGCGGTCTGGCCGCAATCGGGACGCGCCAGAGTCGGGAGGAACAAGGCGGTCGGTTGATCGAGCGTCATGACGACAGTTTGCGGGTCCGGCGCCTCGACCTTCTCGATCCGCGCGATGCCGGTGGCGCTGAACTCGGACAGGCAGCGCCATTGCGTGGCCTGGTCGAGCCAGCGCTTCAGCGACCACACCACGTCGTCCGAGGTCATGGTCGCGCCATTGTGGAACTTGACGCCCTGCCGCAGGCGGAACGTGTAGGTCTTGCCTTCGTTCGACACGGCCCAGCTCTCGGCGAGCATCGGGCCGATCGAGGTATCGTCGCGGAAGGCGACCAGCCCCTCCACTACATGCGCGATAACGCCGTCGGTGTTGGCGTCGCGATTGGTACCGGGATCGGTCGACCGGATGTCGGCGTTGAGCCGCGTCCGCAGCAAGGTTTCAGCGCCGGCCTTCCCCAGCATGGCCAGCAGGGCCAATGCGGCGAGACCGATCGCCCATGCCGGCGATGGCCGACGCCGGCGCATCACGCAGCCCCCGCCGCAGCCGACCGCTCGAAGGCGGCGCGCCCGATCTCGTCGATCTCGAGCCGGTACGTCGTGAACCCGCGGTTGAGCGCCGGCAGCGGCGCGGCCTGCATCAATCCGCTTGCCGGCTCCATCAGGATCATCGCCACGGTGGCGCTGAGATTGTTGCTGAGGTTGCGGCGCGGCGGGCGGCACACCGACCAGGGATAGGCAAACTCGTCGAACAGCGCATTCTTGACGGTGTCGAAGGTGATGCTGCCGATGTGGGGCTGGAGCAGATCGCGAACGCGGATGTCGCGATAGAGACTGTCAGGCGTATTGAAGATGCCGGTGTCCTTCAGCTTGCTGAGCGCGACAGGGCTGAGGAAGTTATTGGCGTGGACCAGGAGGCCGTTCTGCGGATGCACCTGGAAGGTCTCGTCCGGCGCACATTCGAAGTCGATTGCCACGCCCTCGCGATGGCTGACGATCATGTTGTTGGCCGCTGACTTTTTCGTGCAATAGACCGTGCGCATCGCCAGCGCGAGATGCTCGTTCTCCAGCACCTTGCGGCGGATCAGCGCCAGCGGCACGCCGACCTGACGATAGTCGCGGTCGCTTTCGAGATAGTTCGCGGTGATCGCGATACCGACGGCATTGAAGCCGCAGCGGCCGAGCGCGCCGGCCTCGGTGAAGGTCATCAGATCCGGCCCGTCGTCGCGGCGCACCTTCAGCACCACCGCCGTCTCCGCGCATTCACGCTTCCAGTCCCAGTTCTGGGCGTGGATCAGTCGGCCATCGGCGGTCGCCTGCGGCAGCACGACGACGCCGGTGCAGCCATCGGGATCTTCCGGCGTCTTCAGCCGCGCGCGGATCGCCGGATTGGCAAGCTTGATGATCTCCGTGCGGGCGTTGAGCAGGACGACGTCCTCGAACGGAACGTCGGCGCCTTCGGCGATGCCGTGCATCTCCTCGATATAGCTCGGCTCGAACGCCTCGATGACGGGCAGATAGTCGCGCACCAGCGCGGCCACGCCCTTCGCATCGAGCGAAAGCTCCTTCAACTGCGCGAAGTAATGGGTCGTCCCCTTCTTGATGCGGCCCGCCGCCTTCTGCCCGTACTGACGTCCACGCTCGCGCGGAGGACCGGAGATTTCGATGAGGGGAAAGGGCTCGACCATGGGACGCCAAATTCCTTCTTGAAGTTCCTTTTGCTTTCCGTCGAAGCCTAATGTATTTTGTGATGACATGAAACACAAATCTTCAGCCTCGAAATCGGCATTGGAAAAAGCGTCCCCAAGCCGTCTTCAGCGCGAACTGTCCGCCGGGATCATGAACCTGATCCGGAGCGAACAGCTCGCACCCGGAACACGTCTTGCCGAAGTTGCGCTGGCCGCGCGCCTCCAGGTCTCACGCACGCCGGTGCGCGCCGCGCTGAAGTTCCTGGCACGACGCAAGCTCGTCCACGCCGGCGCCAGCCGCGGCTATTTCGTCGCCGAGACCGCACCTGCCCCGCACAAGACGCCGCCGAAGCCAAGCCCCGACGATACCGATCGACTGTTCCTCGCCATCGCGCGCGATCGCCGCGCCGGCCGGTTGCCCGATGAGGTTTCGGAACGCGACCTGATGCAGCGCTACGATGCGACGCGGCCGATCGTGCAGCGCGTGCTTACCAAGCTTGCCGAAGTCGCCGCGGTCAAGCGCAAGCCGGGACATGGCTGGCGCTTCCAGCCCACCCTCGCAGATTCACAGGCGCGCGACGAAAGCTATCGCTACCGTTTGCTGATCGAGCCGGCCGGCCTGCTCGAGCCGGGCTTTCGTCTCGATCCGGCGTGGGCCACCGAGATGCGCCGCCGTCATCAGGAGATGCTGGCGATGCCGTGGAGCGACACGGCCAGCATCGCGCTCTACGAGATGAACGCGGCCTTTCACGAAGGCCTCGCCGCCGCGTCAGGCAACCGCTATCTGCTGGTCGCGGTTCAGCAGCAGAACCGGCTGCGGCGCTTCGGAAACTACGACTGGACCTTCGGCCATGAGCGCGTGATCGTGAACTGCCGCGAGCATCTCGCCATCCTCGACCAGCTCGAAGCCGGCCAGAACGAAGCCGCCGCCGCCCTGCTGCGCCGGCATCTCGAAGGCGCCGCCAAGCTCAAGCGCAGCCCCGCCAATTCCGCTCCGTCAAGATCCGCCTGAACACGTACAAGAGTTTTCATGCCCATGAGCGCCTTCGCTTCCTCCAACAGCCCCCTCACCCGCGAGGTCATGGAGCCGTTCTGGCTGCCGATGACGCCGAACCGGCAATTCAAGTCGAAGCCACGCATCTTCGTCGCCGCCGAGGGCATGCACTACGTCACCGATGACAACAGGCGCATTCTCGACGGCATGGCGGGGCTGTGGTGCGTGAACGCGGGACACGGGCAGCGGCGCATCGTCGATGCGATCCAGGCGCAAGCGGCGAAGCTCGATTTCGTCTCCTCGTTCCAGATGAGCCATCCGGCCGCCTTCGAGCTTGCCCGGCGCATCACCGAGGTCGCGCCCGCGGGGCTCGACCATGTCTTCTTCACCAATTCGGGCTCGGAATCGGTCGACACCGCGCTGAAGATCGCGCGCGGCTATCACCGTGCCCGCGGCGAGGCCGGCCGCATCCGCTTCATCTCGCGCGCCAAGGCCTATCACGGCATGGGCTGGGGTGGCCTGTCGGTGAGCGGCATCGTCCGCCACCGCAGGGATTTTGGCCCGCTGCTCCCTGAAGTCGACCACCTCCCGCATACGCATGATCCGGAGCATGCGGCGTTCTCGTGCGGGCAGCCGCAATGGGGCGCGCATCTTGCCGACGAGTTGACAAAGCTGCTGCAAGTGCACGATCCCTCGACCGTCGCCGCCGTCATCGTCGAGCCCGTGACGGGTTCCGGCGGCGTGCTGCCGCCGCCGGTCGGCTATCTCGAGCGGCTGCGCCAGATCTGCGACCAGCACGGCATCCTCCTGATCTTCGACGAGGTGATCACGGGGTTTGGACGCCTGGGCGCCGCATTCGGCGCCAACGCCTTCGGCGTGACGCCCGACCTCATCACCTGCGCCAAGGGCATGACCAATGCCGCCGTGCCGATGGGCGGCGTCATCGTCAGCGGCAAGGTCTACGACGCGCTGATGCAGGGGCCGGACAACGCGATCGAGCTGTTCCACGGCTACACCTATTCGGCCCATCCGCTCGCCTGCGCGGCGGGTCTTGCCGCGCTCGACGTGTACCAGGATCTCGACCTGTTCGAGCGGGCGCGCCGCCTCGCGCCGGTTCTGGAAAACCACGCGCACGGCTTGCGCGACCTTCCCCATGTCGTCGACATCCGCAACATCGGGTTGCTGGCCGCGATCGACCTGAAGCCGCGCGAGGGCGCACCGGGGGCGCGCGGCACTGAGTGCGCCAGCCGCTGCTATGAGGACGGCATCCTGATCCGCGGCAGCGGCGATACGCTCCTGGTCTCGCCACCCTTGATCATCACTGAGGAGCAGATCAACGACATCTTCACCGCCATCCGCCGGGCCCTGACCGCCATCGGCTGATGCCGTCCCCGGGGCTCATCCCTCCGGCAATGCATCCAAATGACACGCCACCCACTGCTCGGGTCCAGTCGTCCGGAGCGTCGGCTCTTCGGTGCGACAACGGTCGAAGACGTACGGACAACGGGTGTGGAAGCGGCATCCGCTCGGCGGATTGATCGGGCTCGGCACATCGCCGCCGAGGATGATCGGGTTGCGCTGGGCGCCCGGCTCGGGCAGCGGGACCGCCGAGAGCAACGCCTTGGTGTAGGGATGCCTTGGCGCGGCAAAGATCTCCCGGCGCGGCGCGACTTCGACGATCTTGCCGAGATACATCACCGCAACGCGATGGGTCATGTGCTCGACGATGGCGAGGTCATGGCTGATGAACAGCAGTGCCAGACCGAATTTCTGCTGGAGGTCCTGGAGCAGATTGACGATCTGCGCCTTGACCGAGACGTCGAGCGCGGAGACCGCCTCGTCGCAGACGATCAGCTCGGGCTCGGCCGCGAGCGCCCGCGCGATCCCGATGCGCTGGCGCTGACCGCCGGAGAATTCGTGCGGCCGGCGGTTCAGCGCCTCGCGCGGCAGACGGACGGTGTCCATCAGCGCCGTGACGCGCACCTCGAGATCTTCCGCGGATTTGGCGAGGCCGAAATTGCGGATCGGCTCCGCGAGGATGTCGCGCACGCGCATGCGCGGATTGAGGCTGGAGAACGGATCCTGGAACACGACCTGCACGCGCCGGCGCATCTGGCGCATCGTGCTCGGCGCAGCGTCGTCGATGCGCTGGCCGTCGAGGATGACCTGGCCCGAAGTGATGTCGAACAGCCGCAGGATGGCGCGGCCGACGGTCGATTTGCCGCAGCCGGATTCGCCGACCAGCGACAGCGTCTCGCCGCGCGCGATCTCGAAGGACACGCCGTCGACCGCATAGACCCATTCAGACTTGCGCCCGAACAGACCCTTGCTGACCGGAAAATGCTTCTTGAGGTCGTTGACCTGGAGCAGAGGAGGACTCATGCCGCGACGGCCCCCTTGGCCGCGTAGTGACAGGCCGCTACGTGGCGAGGGCCCTTCTCTTCGAGCCCGGGTGCATATTGGCGGCAGAGATCGGTCGCAAGCGCACAGCGTCCGGCAAAGACGCAGCCGGTGATCGGCTTGCGGAGATCCGGCACCTGACCGGGAATCTCGGCCAGCCGTCTCGCGGTGCCTGTCAGCGACGAGCCAAGCCGCGGCACGGCGCCGAGCAAACCTTGCGTATAGGGATGGCGCGGCGAGCGAAACAACTCGGCGACCGGCGCCTCCTCGACCTTGCGGCCGGCATACATCACCATAACGCGTTCGGCGATCTCGGCGACGACGCCGAGATCGTGCGTGATCAGGATGATCGCCGCACCGACCCGGCTCTTGAGGTCGAGCATCAGCTTCAGGATTTGCGCCTGGATGGTCACGTCCAGCGCGGTGGTCGGCTCGTCCGCGATCAGGAGTTTTGGATTGCAGGCCAGCGCAACCGCGATCATCACGCGCTGCCGCATGCCGCCGGAAAGCTGGTGCGGATATTCGCGCACGCGCCGCTTCGGCTCGGGAATGCCGACCAGCGTCAGCATCTCGATCGCGTGCGCTTCGGCGGCCTGCTTGTCCAGGCCCTGATGGATCATCAGCGTCTCGCGGATCTGGCGGCCGACGGTCAGGACCGGATTGAGGCTCGTCATCGGCTCCTGGAAGATCATCGAGATGTCGTTGCCGCGGATCGCGCGCATCTCGCGGTCGGACAGTTTGAGGAGGTCCCTGCCCGCAAAGCGGATGGCCCCGGCAATCTTACCCGGCGGCTCCGGAATCAGCCGCATCAGCGACATCGAGGTCACCGACTTGCCGCAACCGGACTCGCCGACGATGGCGAGCGTCTCGCCCTCGTTGACATGGAAGGACACGCCGTCGACCGCGCGGTTGATTCCGCCGGGCGTCCGGAAGTGGGTCTGAAGGTTCTCGACTTCGAGCAACGCCATCGTGATCAGCCTCGATACATCAGAGGCTCTTGGCCATGCGCGGATCGAGCGCATCGCGAAGGCCGTCGCCGAGCAGATTCACGGCAAGCACGGTGACGGACAGGAAGGCCGCCGGAAAGAACACGATATAGGGCTTGACCTGCCACAGCGCGCGGCCCTCGGCCATGATGTTGCCCCAGGACGGAATGGTGGGCGGCGTGCCCGCACCGATGAAGGACAGGATCGCCTCCGTGATCATGGCACTGGCGCAGATATAGGTCGCCTGGACCAGCATGGGCGCGAGTGTGTTGGGCAGGATGTGGCGCAGGATGATCATCGGCGTGCGCGTGCCACACGCCACCGCCGCGTCCACATAGGGCTGCTCGCGCAGCGACAGCACCACGCTGCGCACGAGCCGCGAGACGCGCGGAATCTCGGCGATGGTGATGGCCAGAATGACGTTGCCGACGCTGCCGCGGGTCAAGGCCATCAGCGCGATCGCCAGCAGGATCGGCGGGATCGACATCAGGCCGTCCATGAAGCGCATCAGGATGCCGTCGGCCCAGCGGATGAAGCCGGAGACGATGCCGATGGCAAGGCCAACCGCAGACGCGAACATCGCAACGGACAGGCCGACCGTGAGCGAGACCCGCGCGCCGACCAGCACGCGCGAATAGATGTCGCGGCCGAGCACGTCGGTGCCGAACCAGTAGTCCGCCGACGGCGCACGCGTGCGCTTGGCGGGCGCGAGCGCGGTCGGATCGACCGTTCCGAGATAAGGTGCGAAGATCGCGATCAGGACGAGCATCAGCAGCAGCGCGCCGCCGATGGCGACGGTCGGATGCCCGCGCAGGAAGCCGATTAAGCCGCGACGGATCTTGACCGGCCGAAGGATCTCCGGCAGTTGCGGCGCGAGGACGAATCCGGCCGGAAGCGATTGCGGATTGACGGTGGTGTCGGTCAATAGCGGATCCTCGGGTCAACGAGCGTATAGATGACGTCGATCATCAAATTGACGAGGACGTAGACGAAGCTGAACAGCAGCACGATGCCCTGGATGACGGGATAGTCGCGGCGCAGGATCGCGTCGATGGTGAGCCGGCCGAGGCCGGGGATCGCGAACACGCTTTCGGTGACGACCGCGCCGCCGATCAGGAGCGCGATGCCGATCCCGATTACGGTCACGATCGGCACCGCCGCGTTCTTCAGCGCGTGAACAAACAGGATGCCGCCCTGCCCGAGGCCCTTGGCCCGCGCGGTGCGGATATAGTCCTGCTGCAGCACTTCGAGCATGGTGGCGCGGGTGATGCGCGCGATCAGCGCGATGTAGACGCAGCCGAGCGCGACCGCCGGCAGAATCAAATTCTCCAGCCAGGGCCAAAAGCCCTGGGCAAGCGGCGTATAGCCCTGCACCGGAAGCCATTCCAGTTCGAGCGCGAAGATGTAGGCAAGCATGTAGCCGACCACGAAGACGGGCAGCGAGAAGCCGAACACGGCAAAGCCCATGATGACGCGGTCGATCAGGCTGCCGGCCTTCCACGCCGCCACCACGCCGAGCGGCACCGCGACCACGATCGTGAGCAGCAGCGTGACGATCATCAGCGACAGCGTCGGTCCGAGACGCTGCCCGATCATCGTCGAGACCGGCAGATTGGTGAAGATCGAGGTGCCGAGATCACCGTGCAGGATGCGCCAGACCCAGCTTCCGAACTGGATCAGGAACGGCCGGTCGAGACCGAGGCTCTGGCGGATGCGCTCCACATCCTCCGGGCTTGCCTGATCGCCCGCGATCACCACGGCCGGATCACCCGGCGCAATGTAAAGCAGGCTGAACACGAACAGCGCGACGATTGCCATCACCGGCAAGGTCGCGACGATGCGACGGAGGATGTAGGAGAGCATCTGGCTTCAGTGCACGATCATGCGGACTTCGATACGCCCCAGAAGAACGGCAACGGCCCCTTGGTGATGCCGGAGACGTTCTTGCGCCACGCCGTGTAGCTCAGGAAGAAGCCGGTCGGCGCATAGACAACGTCATCCATCGCCGCCTTGTTAAGGCGGTTGATGGTGGCCTTTTCCTCGTCGAGGTTCTTGGCCTCGAACCAGGATGTGACCTCCTTTTCTGTGCCGGCGCTGGTGGGCCAGCCGAACCAGGCCTTGTCGCCGTTGGCGCGAATGGCGGTGTACGGCGCGGGGTTGATGCAGTCCGAGCCCGCATGCCAGGTGTGGAACATGTTCCAGCCGCCCTGTCCCGGCGGCGTCTTCTGCGCACGGCGGGAGCCGACCGTGCCCCAGTCGGTCGCGACGAAGTCGACATTCATGCCGAGCTTCTTCAGGAGGTCCGCGGTCACATCGCCCATCGCCTTGGTGATCGGCTGGTCCTGCGCCACCAGGCACGTCACCGGCTGGCCGGAATAGCCGCTCTCGGCGAGCAGCTTCTTGGCCGCGTCGAGATCGCGCTTGCCCTTCAGGATCTCACCGCCCACTTCCGTGTAGAGCGGCGTATCCGGCGTGAAGAAGCCCGGCAGCGGTTTCCAGAGCGCGGTGTCGTCGCCGACGATCGCGCGCATGTAGTCTTCCTGGCTCAGCGCCATCAGCACCGCGCGCCGCGCCCGCACGTCGTTGAAGGGCGGATACAGGAAGTTCATGCGGAACGAGCCGACATTGCCGAGCGGATCGCCGATATCGACGCTGATGTTCTTGTTCTTCTTCAGGACCGGCACGAGGTCCGCGATCGGGTTCTCCCACCAGTCGATCTCGCCATTCTGCAACGCGGCAGCCGCGGTGGCCGGATCCGGCATCACCACCCACTCGATGCGGTCGACCAGCATTTGCTTGCCGCCGGCAAGCCACGAGGACTTTTCCTGACGCGGCGCGTAGTCGGCGAACTTCTCGAACACCGCTTTCGCGCCGGGCACCCATTCGCCCTTGGCGAACTTCATCGGCCCGGAGCCGACATAGTCGGCGATCTGCTTGAACGGATCGGTCTGCGCAATCCGCTCCGGCATGATGAAGGCGCACGGCGAGTTGTTCTTGGCGAGCGCATAGAGCAGCTTCGGGAAGGGCTGCTTGAGCACCCACTTGAAGGTGCGGTCATCGACGGCGGTCAGTTCCTGCTGGAGCGCCTTGATCATGAGCCCCATCGGATCGCGCGCCGACCAGCGCGCAAGGCTCGCGACGACGTCCTTGCTCAGCACCGGCTCGCCGTCATGGAATTTGAGCCCTGATCGGAGCTTGAACGTCCAGGTCATACCGTCGTCGGTGACTTCCTCGGACTCGACCATCTGACGTTGCGGCTGGAGCGCCGAATCGACGCCGTAAAGCGTGTCCCAGACCATCGCCGCGGCGTTGCGCACGACATATTGGGTGCCCCAGATCGGGTCGAAATTGGCGAGGTTGGCCTGCGGCACGAAGCGCAGGGTGCGCGCCGCTGCGCCCTGGGCGATCGCCGGGGCCGAAAGGCCGCCCGTCAATGCCAGGCCGCTCGCCCCAGCCAATCCCTTCAATACGGTCCTGCGATCCATGAAGTCCTCCCAGTAATGCCGTGATGCCGGCCAATCATTGGCCAAGAGCAGGTGAAACCGAAGCCCATTGGCGTGCAAATGGTATGCCAGTAACCAGGCCTTCGCCAGCCGGATCTCACCGTCATTTTGGCCGATCCTGGCCTCAAAGCACGGCCGCCAGCGTCGGGCCGGTCTCGATATGCGGGATCGCCTCGACCAGCTTGCGCGTGTAGTCGGTCTTCGGATTGTCGAACAGCGCCCGGCTCTCGCCCTGCTCCACGATGCCGCCATTGCGCAGCACGATGGTGCGATCGCAGAGCATGCGCACCACGTTGAGATCGTGGCTGACGAACAGCAGCGCGATGTCGTTCTCGCGCCGCAAGCGGTCGAGCAGTTGCAGCACCACCGCCTGCACGGAGACGTCGAGCGCGGCGGTCGGCTCGTCCAGCACCAGAAGCCGGGGCCGGCAGGCGATGGCGCGAGCAATGCCGACCCGCGCCTTCTGGCCGCCGGAGAGCTGGTGCGGAAACCGCGGCAAGAGATCGAGCGGCAGTCCCACGCGCTCGGCGCATTCCTCGACCCGCGTGCGCAGCACATCGCCTGCCCGCATGCCGTCGAGCCGCATCAGGGGATGGGCGATGCAATCGAAGGCCGTGAAGCGCGGGTTGAGGCTCTCATTCGGGTCCTGGAAGACCATTTGAATGTCTTTGCGCAAGGGCGAGCGGTGAAAATCACGCGACGCCACATGGCCGATCGAGTGCCCGTCGAACACGATGTCGCCCTCGCTCGGATCGATCAGGCGGCAGATCATCCGCGACGTCGTGCTCTTGCCCGAGCCGGACTCGCCGACGAGGCCGACGCTCTCCCCGCCGGCCATCGTCATCGAGAAGTCCGCGACCGCCGCAGAGCCCTGGTCGAAACGTTTCGCAAGCTTGCGCACCTCCAGCAGTGGCGGCGTCCCGTGCGCGAGCTCGGGCCTGGGCTTGCTGACAAAAGTCGCGTGGCGCTCCCGCTCCTCCTCCGTCACGAGATCCTCGATCCGGGACGTCGCCGTCGGTGATGCCGCCACGAGGCGCCTGGTGTAGGCGTGCTGCGGCGTGGAGAAGAGCGTCCTGGGACCAGCCTCCTCGACGATGCGTCCACGCTCCATCACCGCGATGCGGCGGCAATAACGCGCCGCGAGCCCGAGATCGTGCGTGATCAGGATCGTCGCCATGCCGCGCGCAGCGGCGATGTCGGCCAGCAGGTCCATCACCACCTTCTGCGTGGTGACGTCGAGGCCGGTGGTCGGCTCGTCGGCAATCAGCAGCGCGGGATTGCAGGAGATCGCGATCGCGATCATGACGCGCTGGCACATGCCGCCGGAGAGCTCGTGCGGATAAGCGTTCATCCGCGTCTCGGGGTCGCGGATCTGGACGGCGCGCAGCAGCTCCAGCGCCTCGGCGCGCGCGGCGTCCTTCGAGATCCGCTTGTGCGTGAGGATCGCGTCCGCGATCTGCAGGCCGATCGCCCGGATCGGATTGAGCGCCGCCCGCGGATTCTGGAAGATCATCGACATCGCGGCGCCCTGGAGATGACGGAGATCATCGCCCCGGAGTTTTGTCACGTCCTGCCCGCGAAACAGGATCCTGCCGCCGGTGACGCGCCCGGCCGCATCGAGCAGCCGCGTTGTCGCAAATCCGGTGACCGACTTGCCAGAACCGCTCTCGCCGACAAGGCCGAGCATCTCGCCGGCCTTGACCGTGAGCGTCACGCCGCGCACGGCCTCGACCATGCCGCGCCGCGTCGAGAACGAGACGTGGAGATCGTCGATCCTGAGCAGCTCTTCGCTCATGTGCGCATGCGGGGATCGAGAATGTCCCGCATCCCGTCACCGAGCAGATTGAAGCAGAGCACGGCGAGCATCAGTGCCAGGCCCGGAAAGGCCACCAGCCACCACCGTCCGGTCGAGATGAAGCGTGCGCCCTCCGCGACCATGATGCCCCATTCCGGCGTCGGCGGCTTGACGCCAAGGCCGATGAAGGACAGGCCGGCCGCATTCAGAATGGCCCAGCCGAGGTTGAGCGAGATCTGCACCGCCATCGCCGGCAGGATGTTCGGCAGCAGGAAGCGCAGCACCACCGAGAAATGGCTCTCGCCGCAGGCGCGCGCAGCTTCCACCCAACCGACATTGCGCCGGACGTTGACCTCGGCCCGCGCGAAACGGATGTAGAAGGGAAGATTGATGATCGCAGTCGCGATCACGATGTTCTCGATCCGGTTGCCGAGGGCCGCGACCATCGCCATCGCCAGCACGAACAGCGGAAAGGCCATCATGACGTCGACGAAGCGGCCGACGCCGCGGTCGAGCCTGCCGCCGGCATAGCCGCAGAACGCACCGACGACGGCACCGATCACGAAGGAGATGCCCACTGCCGAAACCGCTATGGCGAGATCGAGCCGCGCCGCGATGACGAGGCGGCTGAACACGTCGCGCCCGAGCTGGTCGGTGCCGGCGATGTGCGCCGCGCTCGGCGGCAGCAGCGCTTCCGAGACATTGGAGGCCACGGGATCGTAAGGCACGATCCAGGGGCCGAAGATCGCAACCAGGATGAACAGCAGAACGCCCGCCGCCGCGACCGCCGTGAGCGGATTGCCGCGCAAGATCCAGACCGAATGGCGGAGAGTGGCGCTGGTCATTCGATCGACACCCTGGGATCGGCGATGCCGTAGCAGATGTCGACGACCAGATTGACCAGCACAAACAGGGTCGCCATCAGCAGCACGAAGCCCTGCACCGGCGCATAGTCGGAGGACAGCAGCGCATCGAGCGCGTAGGAGGCAACGCCCGGCCAGGAGAACACTTTCTCCACCAGAACGTTGGCGCCCAGCATGGTCGAAAACACGATGCCGGCGATGGTGATGACGGGAAGGATCGCATTGCGCAGCGCGTAGGTGACGACGACTTTGCGCCAGGACAGCCCGACGGAGCGCGCGGTGCGCACGAAATCGCTGCCGAGCGACACCAGCATCGAGGCGCGCGTGATCCGTGCCAGCGGCGCGATGACGAACAGGGCCATGCTCACGGCCGGCAGGACCAGCTGCTTGCAGGCCGCCCACCAGCCCTCAAAATCGCCGGCCAGCAGGAAATCGATCGAGAGAAAGCCGGTGCGCTGCGGCGGCAGCGAGGTGAAGACGTCGATCCGCCCGGTGGGATCAGGCGCGAGCCCGAGCAGGTAATAGAAGACATAGATCAGCAGCAGGCCCGAGACGAAAGTCGGCACGCAGACGCCGAGCGCGCAGAACAGCCGCACGCCGTGATCGACGATCGATCCCGGCCGCAGCGCCGCCACGACGCCGAGCGGCACCGCTGCGATCAGCGCGATCAGCAGTGCTGTGAAGGTGAGCTCGAGCGAGGCCGGCAGCCGCTCGCGCAAATCCTTCAGCACCGGCTGCCCCGTCATCATGGAGCGGCCGAGATTGCCGCGGCCGATGTCGGAGAGATAGTACACGAGCTGCTCCGGCACCGGCTTGTTGAGCCCCATCTGCCTGCGGATCTGCTCGATCTCCTCCTTGCCGGCATTGGGCCCGGAGGCGAAGAACACCGCGGGATCGCCGGGCAGGACGCGCATCAGGAGAAAGGTGAAGACCAGCACGCCGAACAGCGCCGGCAGCGACGACAGAAGCCGCTTGCCCGCCCGCACCATCGTTGCGCCAAGTCCGGCCATCACCTTTCAGAGCCTCTCTCGTTCGCCGATCTCACTTGCGGCTGACGTCGCGATAATCCACCTGGCGATGGAACTCGTAGGTATAGCCTTCGATCGACGATGCCATCACCGCATCCTGGTTCGGCTGCCACAGCGGGATCTGCGGCATCTCGCTGAAATGGATGGCGTTGAGCTTGCGGCCGTCCTCCTCGTACTTGGCCTTGTCCGGCTCGAAGCGGGCTTCCTGCGCGATCGCGGCGATCTCGGGATTGTTGATGGAGCTGTAATTCCAGCGCTGATTGCCGGTGTAGAAGTTGCGGTAGAAATAGTCGGTCGAGGGCAGCCAGGCGACGATACCCTCGGTGAAGAACGGCAGCTTCTTCTCGTTGATCTGCGTCGACATCTGGGCATCCGGCAGCTTCTGAATGTCGACCTTGATCCCGATCCTCGCAAGCGATTCCTTCACCAGCGAAGCCATCGGTTCGGCCGTCGAGGCCTGGCCGACATTGAAGCTGAACGTGGTGGCAAAACCTTCGGGAAGGCCGGCGGCCTTGAGATATTCGCGGGCCTTGTCGAGATCGGTCTTCACCGGCGCCTGGAACGGATAGATGCCGTTCGCCGGCTTGCCGTCCGGCCAGATCGCGCCGAACAGCGGCGCGCCGCGACCGAACAAGGCAGCCTTGAACATGTCGTCATAGGGCAGCGCAAAGGCGATGGCGCGGCGGACATTGACGTTGTCGAAGGGCGGGATCTGGTTGTTCATCGAGACGAAGGTGATCGCATTGTATTGCGGCGTCGAGATCACCTTGAGCTTGCCCTTGGCCTCGAGCGACTGCACGTCGCTGGCCTGGAGATCGACGACGATGTCGGCATCGCCGCGCTCGACCAGATTGGCGCGGGTCGCCGGCTCCGGCACGGACTGCACGATCACGCGCTTGAAGAAGGCGGGCTTGTTGGCCGAACCTCGATTCCAGGCCTCGTCACGCTTGAGGATGACCTGCTCGCCCGGCTTGAAGGTCTCGACCACATAGGCGCCGCTGCCGGCGGTGTGCTCCTTCAGCCAGGCGGTCGCCCAGGGATCATCCGCCGTCGCATGCTCCTTGGCGACCTTCGAGTTGATGATCATGGGATAGACGGTTGCCAGATTCGGCAGCGCCAGCTTGTCGGGCTTCGGCAGCGTCACCTCAATGGTGAGCGGATCGATCACCTTGAACTGGTCGGCCGACGTCAAGGAGCCGGTGAGCAGCTGCGCCTTGCCGAGGATCGGCGCGGTGACGCAGCGGTCGAGCGACCATTTCACGTCCTCGGCCGTCACGGGCGAGCCGTCCTGGAACTTGGCGTCCTTGCGCAGGCGGAAGGTGAGCTTCAGTCCGTCGGGACTGACGTCGTAGGATTCGGCGAGCTCGCCGGTGATCTTGTCGAGATCGAACACCCATTTGCCGTTGAGCTGCTTGCGGCCAAACGCCACCAGCCGGTCGTAGGTGCTCATGCTCAGCGCAAAGGACTCGCGCGTCGAGCCGGGGATGTTGGGATCGAGCGTGTTGACGGATGCGCCCGTCACATAGCGCAGCGTTTCCGCCCTGGTTTGGGCCTGCGAAGGCGCGTTCGCGATGAGCAAAAGCGCGACGGTGGCGAGCACGGAGGATGCCGGCCTGAAAGACACAAAACGCATTCGTTTTTCCCTGAATTTCGACAAGAACGCCAGCAAGGCAGGTTAAGAAACAAGCAAGTTGCGCGCCAGTCTCACGGCGCGCTGGTGGGGACACTTGGTCGCGGCGGCGCATGGATGATCATCGCGTTTCCCCCATTCTTCGCGCCGGCCGCGTGACCACGGCCTGCGGCACGTCATAGGCGCTGAGCGAAGCCCAGTGCCGCGCGACATCGGCGCGGAAAAGGCCGCGCGTCAGGCCGTGGACCAGCTTCGGGACGGCGGTCGTCATCGCGTTGATCGACGATCCCGACGGACCGAAGCTCATGGTGGAGGCGATGGCGAAGAGATGGATGTCGGAAATCCACGGCGTCTCGCCTGCTACACGCTCGGTGAAGGCGTAATCGTCGGCGAGATAGGGAAAGCGGCCGAGCCGCTCGTTGCGCTCGCCCTCCGGCGGCTGATAGCGGTCGGCCCAGGTCGCGATGTTGCCGGCGAAGGTGGAGAGCTCGCCGCGCCCGGCAAAGTTCATGTCGATCCCGGTGCCGCAGATGACGAAATCCGCCGCGATGGCCCCGCGCGGCGTCTGCAATTCGACGCCTTTGCCCGTCTCCCGGGCCGCCTCGACCGGCGCGCCCTCATGCAATATGAAATTGGCGTGACGTGCGCAGCGATCATAGGTCGGCTGCGGAAAGCCTTCCCGCATTTCGAGGATGGTGCGCATGAAGCGCCAGCGCCAGGCATCGTCGAGATCGCTGAGATGGCGCAGGAAGCCGCGAAAGGTCAGCCAGCGATAGGGTTGGATCACCTGGATCTGCGCGCGGCGGCACAGCAGGTGCACCTCAGCAGCGCCAGCTTCGAGCGCGGTCGCCGCGTTGTCGAAGGCGGATGCGCCGGCGCCGATCACGGCAACCCCCTTGCCGCGGAGCTGTTCGAAATCGATGTCATCGGCGACGGTCGCGACCGAGCTTGATGGCAGATGGCGGAGCGGGTCCGGGACCATCCAGTCGCCCATCCCCTCCTGTCCCGTCGCCAGCACGATCTTGCGCGCATGGAGCGTCTCGATGCCGCCGGCACTCTTCACGCGGGCGGCGAGCAGGCCATTGGACGCCGGCGCGATATCGAGAAGCTCGCAACCGTTGCGCACCGGCAATCCGATCGTGCGCCGCAGCCAGAGTAGATACTCGGCCCAATGGCCGCGTTCGATCAGGCCGAGCTCCTGCCAGCTCTCCTTGCCGAAGCGGGCTTCGTGCCAGGACTGGTAGGTCAGGCTCGGAATATCGAGGTCGGGACCGGTGTAGTCCTTCGGACTGCGCAATGTCGGCATGCGGGCATAGGTGAGCCACGGGCCCTCCATCCCCTCCTCGGCCTTGTCGAGCAGCAGAATGTTGCTGACGCGCGAACGCATGAGGCCGAAGCCGATGGCGATGCCGGATTGGCCGGCGCCGACGACGAGAACATCCAGCGCCGGCTTGCCATCAGGCCCGATCTTCGGGTCGAGCCACGCCGCGCCCGGATGCGCGATCATGGCGAGATCGGTGCGAATATCGGCTTCGAGCTCTGTCAGCGTGTCACTCATGCTGCGAGCCAGCCTCCATCAACCACCATCACCGTGCCTGTGGTGAACGAGGACGCATCGCTGGCGAGATGCAGCGCCGTCTGCGCGATTTCCTCCGCCTGGCCGAAGCGCTTCATGGCATGGCGGTTGCGGGAGGCTTCGCGCACCTCCTCCGCATTGGCGTGACGGGCAAAGCTGCGGCGAAGCATCGGCGTGTCGATCGCACCAGGCGCAATCGCATTGACGCGAATGCCGTCGGTGGCGAAATCCACGGCCATCGTCCGCGTGAGACTCACGATCGCGCCCTTGGCGGCGATATAGGCGCTGTTGCCCTTGCCGCCGGCAATGGCGAGCTGCGACGCCAGGGTGATGATTGAGCCGCTCTTCTGCCGCTGCATGTGAGGCACGGCGGCCCGCGCCCACAGCCAGGTGCCGCCGACATTGGCGCGGAACACCGCGTCCCAATCGTCCGGGCTCGTCGTCAGCACCGTGCCGCCGCAGGAGAAGCCGGCGGCAGTCATGAGCACATTAAGCCGGCCGTGCCGCGCCATGACATCACCGACAACGCTCTCGGCGAAACTGGCATCACCGACGTCGCCGACATGCGTCGTTGCCTCGCCGACAAAGCTCAACGTTTCCCGAAGGCCATCGGCATCGCGATCGACCAGAGCGAGGCGCGCGCCCTCCTCCGCAAACAGCTTTGCGCTGGCGCGGCCAATGCCCGAGCCCGCTCCGGTGATGATGGCCGTGCGCCCCTGCAGCCGCATGTCAGATCCCTTCCTTGTGCTGCATCCACCAGGCGCTCATCGCAGCGGCCGACTCCACGCAGCCGAACCGGGCGCGCCAGCCGAACTCGTCGGCCATCCGCTTGACCGACATCGGCGCACGATCCCCGCCGTGGAGCTTGATGAAGGTCTTCTCTCCGGGAGACGCGAGCCGGCACTCCAGCCCGGGATGCAGGGCCGCAAAGGCCTCACCCCATTGCAGCGCAGACCAGGCCGTGCCGCTTGAGATGTTGTAGAGCCGGTGGCGCGGCCGCTCGGCTTCGATCAGCACCGCCACCGCTTCGGCAGCGTCGGGCGCGTAGGTCCAATCCTTGATGCCTGGCGCAGGGAGAAGGGCCGGTTCGCCGCGGGCGAACGCAGCAAGGATCTGGAACTGGAGGCTGGGCGTATCGCGCACCTTCCCGATCCGCTCCCACGGACCGAACACGGCGCTTAAACGCACACTCAGAAAATCGCCTCCCCACAACTCGGCAAGCCGCGCCACGGACCTCTCTGACGTGAATTTGCTGATCGCGTAGAACGAGACGGGATCGCACGGCGTCTCCTCGTCCAGTACCGGATAGCGTTGCCCCGCGGCCCCATAGGCGGACGCCGAGGACAGATTGATCACGCGCCGAACGCCACGGCGGTTCGCAGCGCTCAGGATCGGCATCTGAGCCATCACATTGATCTCTAGGATACTCGAGGTCGTGGTCCGCTCGAGCTGGTCCCCGGCGGTTATGGCAGCGCCAAGGACGATCGCATCAAAGCCTTGCTTTACCAGGGCGTCGATCCTCTCGATGTCCGTGATCTCGCCCTGAACGACTTTGAGCCGCTCCCGGTGGTCAGCAAAGGATCGCTCCGCGCCAGCCGGAAGTTGCTTACGATCGTACAGCGTCACGTCATGGCCGCGCGCGAGCAGCGCCTCCGCAACATTGAGGCCGACAAACCCCGTGCCGCCGAAGATGACGATCTTCATCGCGCGCGATCCACCGTCACAGCAATTTCGCTCCAAAATTCCGCTCAGGATCCATGTCCGCAACGAGCCGGCCGGTGGGCCTCGCCGCCTCGCCGCCGCTGCGTGCCAGGAACTTGCCGCTTCCGGCGCTCGCGAGGCACTTGTTGCCGTCGACGACAACGCGGCCGCGTGACAGCACGGACACCGGCCAACCCTTCAACTTGCGGCCCGCAAACGGCGTGTAGCCGGTGAGGTCGTGCGTCATCTCGTCGGCGATCGTGGTCTCGCGGTTGGGATCCCAGATCGCGATATCGGCATCGGCTCCAACAGCGATCGAGCCCTTGCGCGGATGCAGATTGTAGATCTTGGCCGGCGCCGTCGCGGTCAGCTCGACGAATTTCTCCAGGCCCAGCCGTCCCTTCGACACCATCGCGTCGAACAGCAGCGGCAGGCGCAGCTCTAGCCCCGGCAGACCGTTGGCGACCTGCTTGAAGTTGGGATTGGGGCCGGCGCGCAGCTTGCCGGTCTCGTCGAACCGATACGGCGCATGATCCGACGAGACGGTCTGGAGATCGCCGAGCGACAGCGCCTGCCACAGCGCCTCCTGGTCCGCATGCGTGCGCGGCGGCGGGCTGCACATCCATTTGGCGCCGTCCGCGCCGGGCTTGTCGAGATCGGCGGCCGTCAGGAACAGATATTGCGGACAGGTCTCGGCAAAGACCTTGAGCCCCTGCCCGCGCGAGTCGCGGATCACCTTGGCGCCTTCGGCGGTCGAGACATGGAAGATCATGATCGGCTGGTCGATCAGCGCCGCCATGCCGATCAGCCGGGTGAACGCTTCCGCCTCCGACACACGGGCGTGGCTGACGGCGTGGTATTTCGGCAGCGTGTAGCCGCGCGCGAGCAGGCGCTTCACCATCCAGGCGATGATGCCGTGGTTTTCGGCGTGCGCGCACAGCATCGCACCGGACTGGCGCGCGGCGAGGAGGATGTCGAGCAGCGGCTCGTCGTCGACCTTGAGCCGGTCGTAGGTCATGAAGATCTTGATCGAGGCATGGCCCTGCTTCACCAGTGCCGGGATGTGCTCCTCGACCGTCTCCCTGGTCGCGTCGGCAATGATCATGTGGAAGGCGTAGTCGATCACGGCGCCCTTCCTCGCCAGCGCGTGATAGTCCTCCACCACCTGCGGCAGCTTCATGCCGACATGCTGGGCGGCGAACGGGATCACCGTGGTGGTGCCGCCGAACGCGGCGGAGACGGTCGCACTCTCGAACGTGTCGGCGTTCATGATGCCAGCCGCGGACAATTGCTCGATATGGGCGTGGCTGTCGACGCCGCCCGGTAGCACCAGCTTGCCGTGCGCGTCGATCTCGCGCTTGGCGGCCGGAAGGCCACGGCCGACGGCTGCGATGGTCTCGCCGGAGATGGCGACGTCGGCCTCGAACACATCCGTCGTGGTGGCGACGCGGCCGCCGCGAATGATCAGGTCATAGGTGGGTTCAGTCATGAGGCACTCCGTGATAGCCTAAAGCCAGGTGATCGCCATTTCGCAGGAAGACCAGCATGTCCGGGCCGCGCATTCTCGTCATCAATCCGAACTCCAATCCCGCGGTGACGCAAGGGCTGGAGGATGCGTTGAAGCCGCTCGGTTTCGAGGGCGGGCCGGAACTGATCTGCCAGAGCCTGGCGGAGGGTCCATTCGGCATTGAAAGCCAGGCCGACGTCGACAGTGTCGCGATGCCGCTGCGCCGGCTGGTGGAAAGCGACAACAGCTCGGCTGCCTTCGTCATCGCCTGCTACAGCGATCCCGGGCTCCAGGTCTGCCGCGAGGGCACCGACCGGCCGGTGTTCGGCATCGCCGAGTGCGGCGTGCTGACGGCGCTGGCGCGCGCCGAGACCTTTGGCGTCATCGCCATCGCCCAGCGCTCGATCCCGCGCCACATGCGCTATCTCAGGCAGATGGGACTGACGGAGCGTCTTGCCGGCGAACGGCCGCTCAACATGAGCGTTGCGGAAACCGCCTCGGGCGAAGGCACTTTGGCGAAGATGATCGACATCGGCCGCGCGCTGCGCGACGAGGACGGCGCCCGCGCCATCGTGATGGGCTGCGCCGGCATGGCGCGCCACCGCCGCCCGCTCGAAGACGCGCTTCGTATTCCCGTGATCGACCCGACCCAGGCGGCCGTCACCATGGCACTGGGTACGGTACAGTTCTCGCGTCACTAGGCGTCCTTCAGCTCTTTGGCGTCCTGCCGCGCGAGCCATTGCGCGTGGCTCTCGCGGACAAGCGCAAACGTATCCCGCTGCGTCGTGTAGAGATTGCCGAACATGCGGCCTATCGGCCGGTAGGCGTCGAGATCGACATACATGTTGGCCTCATCGACGAGGCCCTCGCGGGCATGAACCCGGAGCACTTCCCCGACCAGCAGTTCGCGATCGGGCGAAAAGTTCAGCACGACATGGCGCCGGCATTCCAGCGCAAAGGGTGCCGCGGCAAGGTGCGGCACCTTCACATCGATGGAGGGCAGCGTGGCAAGCCCGGTCGCGGCGACCTCGCTGTCGCCAGACGGAAAATCGACCGCGCAGTCGTTCATCGCCCCCGACAGCGCCTCGTCCACCATGTGAACCACGAATTCGCCGTCGCGATGGATGTTGCGGGTCGTGTCCTTCGGGCTGTGATCCGGCTTGTGCTGAAGCCCCAGCACGATCAGCGCGGGACTCTCGGAGAAGACGTTGAAGAAGCTGAAGGGGGCGGCATTGACCGCCCCGTTCGCGTCCAACGTCGTCACCAGCGCGATCGGCCGCGGCACCACCACGCCGCAGAGCAGCTTGTAGCGGTCACGCGGATCGAGCTCGCGCAGGGGAATGCCCGATGAGTCCTTGCCTGCCATCGGCGTCACTTCTCCGGCGGCGGCACCGCGCCGGTCTGGCTGGTGATCAGGCCATAATGCTCGATGCGGCGATGCCGGGCAAAATCGAAGATCGTGGTCTTGCCGAAAATGGTGGCATCGAGGTCGCAAGCGTGAACCAGAACCTCGTCGTCTTCAGTCCTGGCCTCGGCGACGATCTCGCCATTGGGATCGACGATCAGGCTGCCGCCGAACAGCGGGTGTCCATCCTCGACGCCGGCCTTACCGACCGCGACGACCCAGGTCGCATTCTGATAGGCGCCGGCCTGCACGGAGAGGCGGTTGTGGAACAGGCGCTTCTCGACGCCCTCCTCGCTCTTCTCCGCATTCACCGACGGCGTGTTGTAGCCGATCAGCACCATCTCGACGCCCTGCAAGCCCATCACGCGATAGGTCTCGGGCCAGCGCCGGTCGTTGCAGATGGCCATGCCGATGATGCCGCCCAGCTCGCGCCAGACCTTGAAGCCGAGGTCACCCGGCTCGAAATAGCGCTTCTCCAGATGCTGGTGCGAACGCTTGGTGTCGTATTCCACATGGCCCGGCAGATGGACCTTGCGATATTTGCCGACGATCTTGCCGGACCTGTCGGTGAGAACAGCGGTGTTGAAGTGATGGCCGTCGGGCGTCAGCTCCGCATAGCCGAAATTCATCGCCATCTGACGCTGCGCCGCGCGCTCGAACAGCGGCCTCGTTGCCGCGTTCGGCATCTCGCGTTCAAACCAGATGTCGAACTCGGCCCGGTCCTCCACGTACCAGCGCGGAAAGAACGTCGTCAGCGCCAGCTCCGGATAGACGATCAGATCGGCGCCTTTTGCTTTCGCTTCGTCCATCAGCGCGATCATGCGCTTGACGACGGCCTCGCGGCTGTCGGCTTTCTGGATCGGGCCCATCTGGGCGGCGGCAACATTGACGATGCGCATCAGTGAATTCCTGGTGATCTCTTGGGGGAAGCCGCAGCTTCAACGATTGTCCGGCGCCTGCAGCATAACGCAGCCTCGCACCGCTTTTCCAGTCGGGCGCACCTCATGCGGTCCGCCCCCATTCGGCGTCCTGCAAGAGCCGCCAGTTAATCTTGTTGCTTGCCGTGCGCGGCAGGGACTCGACGAAGACGACGGCGCGCGGCGCCTTGTAGCTGGCCATCACGCCGCGCGCCCAGCCGACGATGTCGTCCGCCGACGTCGTCGCGCGCGCTGCCTCGTCCAGCACCACCAGCGCCTTGACGGTCTCGCCGCGATAATCGTCCGGCGCCGAGACGATGCAGCACTCCCGGATGGCGCGGTTCTGGTACATCGCGGCCTCCACCTCGGCCGGCCACACCTTGAAGCCGCTGACATTGATCATCCGCTTGAGGCGGTCCACCGCGAAGAAATAGCCTTCGGCATCGCGATAGCCGAGATCGCCTGTGCGCAGGAACCGTTTGCCGGCGAGTTCGATGAAGGACTCGGCGTCGGCTTGCGGCCTGTTCCAATAGCCCCGCAGCACCTGCGGGCCGTGCACGACAATCTCGCCGACGACGTTGTCGTCGAGCTCGATCAGGCTCTCCGGATCGACAATTCGCGCGTCGGTCTCGTGCGCGGCGATGCCAAGGCACTGCCGCTTCGGCGCTGCCATCGGATTGAGGTGGGTCGGCGACATCGTCTCGGTCATGCCGTAGCCTTCGACGAAATCGAGGCCGAACCGTCCCTTCAGCCGCTCGGCCACCGCCGTCGGCATCGCGGCACCGCCGCCGGTCAGCACCTTCAGCTTCGCAAAACACCGGTCGCGGAACCGGGCGCTTGCGAGGACGTCGACGATCATGGTCGGGGCCGCGTTCCAGAACGTCACGCCATAGGTCTCGAACAGATCGGGCAGCAGATCCTTGTCCCATCGCGCCATCAGCAGCAGCGTGGCGCCCGTCACCATCGCCGCATTCATCGAGCCCTGCATACCCGCGACGTGGAACATCGGCATGAAACCGGTCATCACGTCGTCGCCATCGAGCCCGTACCAGCGCGCCTGCAAGGCCGCGGTGAACAGCGCGCTGCGATGGCTGTGCATGCAGGCCTTGGGCTTGCCTGTCGTGCCCGACGTATAGGGCAGGATCATGAGATCGTCCGGACCCGCGGTCATTGCACCGGGACGCAAGCCTTGCGCGATTGCGGACGGCCAGGAATGCCAGCCCGGCGACGACGGCACCTCCGACGGCGCTTCGGTCACGCAGGACGGCAGCGTATAGGGCGTGGCGGCCGGAACCTCGTCGCGATACTGCGCGATGATCGCATGCGCGATGGCGTTAGCCACCAGCGGCGCAAACACGTCGCTCAGCTCGCTGCCGATGATCGCGACCCTTGCGCCGCTGTCCGCTGCCAAATACGCGATCTCGGCGGTCTTGTTCATGGGATTGACCGGCACGATCACAGCGTCGGCTCGCATCACCGCATAATAGGCGATGACATATTGCGGCGAATTCTGAAGCGCGATCATGACGCGGTCGCCGCGCTTCACGCCGCAAGCACCTTGCAGGAAACCGGCCAAGGCATCGACCCGCGCGCGCAGCTCGGCGTAGCTCAGGCTCGCGCCGTAGAACACCGTCGCCGGGTGCGACGGCCGGTCCTTCGCCGCGCGTGCCAGCGCGTCGTAAAGGGTCCCCTCCGGCATCGCGAGATGCCAGGGTTCATCCGCCGGCCAGGACGGCGAGCGACGAGGCGTTGCGTGGTCCACGCTCACCCGTGCTCCTTGTCGGCAATATCGAGGCCGTGGTCGAGCGCATCGAGCAGCTGCTCGGCCTCGCGCGCGGAGATGACGAGCGGCGGCGCCAGGAACAGCGACGTCTGCTCGCCGCTGGTGCCGATCACGGCACCAGCCTCCAACGCCCGCTCCGCCACGCACGAGGCGATCGGCACCTCGGTGGTGTCGGCATGCCAGGTGCGCCAGTCCGGGCCGTGCAGCTCCACCGTCCAGTGCAGCCCCTGCCCCGCCACGCGCTGCACGCTCGGATGTTTCTGCGCGATCGCGAGCAGACGGCGGGTAAAAAGCTTCTCGAGCGTCTGCACGTGCTCCAGAATCTTGTCGTCGCTGACGACCTTCAGATAGGCGCTGACGGCGGCCATGCTGATGGGATGACCGCGCAGCGTGCCGTAGTTCTGCCAGCTCGTGCCCTTGAGCCGCTCGACGATATCTTTCGACACCACGACAGCAGCGACGGCGGCCGCGCCGCCGCCGAGCGACTTCCCGAGCGTGACGATGTCGGGGCGGCTGTCGGCGCCCTGAAATGCGAACCAGCGTCCCGCGCGCCCTGCGCCGGTCACGACCTCATCCGCGATCCAGTACGAGCCGGCCTGCCGCGCGCAGCGCGCCACCTCGTCCTGATAGGCGCCGTCGTAATAGATACCGCCCTGCGTGTAGTCGATGATCGTCGCCGCGGTGTCCGAGAGCAGGCGCGTGGCATCCGCCAGATATTCGCTCGGCGGCGCATTGTTGGCCGGTGCGCCGTAGATCGCGCCATCCGGCGCCGGCAAAATCCGTACCGGCGCCATCGGCGCCGGCAGCTGCGAGCCGCCTGAGTGCACCGCGAGCCCGCCATGCCATTGCGGCTGCACCGTCATGCTGCGCGACAGGCCGGTGATGCCGTGATAGGCGCGCTCGCGCGTCGCCAGTGCCGAACGCTGCGTCAGCGCCTGGCAGAGCGAGAGCGCCATGTCGTTGGCCTCACTGCCGCTGATGCAGAAGCGGACCGCGCCAACCCAATTCTCTTCACCCCTGAACGCAGTGGTCATCAGGTCGTCCGCGGCCTGTTCACGGCCGACCCAGGTCCATCCTTCGTTCACGACCGGCGTATCGGCTGCACGGCGGATCGCCTCCACCATCGCGGGATGACGATGCCCGAGACCGCCGCCGGTGTTGCTGCCGTCGATGAGCTTGCGGCCGTCCGCAAGGTGAAAGTAGACGCCCTCGCCGCCGACCACGGCCATTGGCGCGCTGTCGCCCGCATTCAGACCGGTTCGCAACAATCTGCTCATCGCAATCCCTTCATTCCGCGGCCACGGCGCCGTAGCCACCGCCGCCGCACATCTCGATTGTGACGAGATCGTCCTGCTGCAACACAAGATTTGATTTGCCGTCGATCGCAACGTTTGCGCCCTGCCGGACCAGCGAGATGCGGCAGGCCTTGCCGGCCTCGCCGCCCTGCATGCCGAACGGCGCAATCACCATGCGTTCGATGCAGGTGGTCAGGTGCATCGAGGGTGCGAGGATGCGATAGGTGCGTACGGAGCCGTCACCGCCGCGATGGGCCCCCGCGCCGCCGGAGTGCCGACGAATGGCCTGCTGCTCGAGGCGGATCGCGTAGCTCGCCTCGATCACCTCGACCGGCGTGTTCGAGGTGTTGGACAGATGCACCCGGGTTGCCGAGATGCCGGCCCGATCATGCCGCGCGCCCTCGCCGCCGCCGTGGACCTCGTAGAGCATCTTCCAGGAACCGTTCGGCCGCGGTTCGGCAAAGAACAGCACGCCTGCGGTGGTCGCCCCGCCCGCCGACAGGCGTTCGGGAATCGTGTGCTGCATGGCGCGGAAGATCGCATCGACGATGCGCATGGACGTCTCGTGGTTGCCGGCGGCAACGGACGCCATCCAGCCCGGCTCCAGGATCGAGCCCGGGCGCGTGATGATGGTCAAAGGCCGGAGCGCGCCCGCGTTCTGATGCATGTCGCGCCCGCTCATGATACGCGCCGCATAGGCGACAGCCGAGCGCGCCATAAACGGCGTCGTGTTGCAGAAATTCGAGACGCGATCGCAGCTTCCTGACAGGTCGAAGGTCGCCTCGTCGTCCGCGATGGTGATCTTGACGTGGATCCGCGCCGGGGCGTTGTTGACGCTGCCGTCGTCGAGGTAATCCTCGCCTTCGTAGACGCCATCGGGCAGCGCGCGGAGCGCCTCCCGCATCTCGATTTCAGAGAGATCGTGCAGGCGCGACTGCGTCGCCGTGAACACCGCCTTGCCGTGCTCGCGGCAGAGCTCGACGATGCGCTTCTCGCCGGCCTTGGTCGCCGCGATCTGGGCCAAAAGATCGCCCTCGCAGGACTCAGGGTCGCGAACGTTGGCCTTGAGCAGCTGCACGATCGGGGCGTTGACGCCGGCCGCAGTCGCGATCAGCACCGGCGGAATGCGCATCGCCTCCTGGAACGTGTCAACGGCTTTTGCAAAATAGCTGCCGGGCCAGGTGCCGCCGATATCGGGCCAGTGCGCGAGGCTGACCGCAAACGCCACGATCTCGCCGTCGACGAAGACGGGACGCACGACCTTGACGTCGTTGAGATGATTGCCGCCGAGCGCGCCGACATTGTAGATCAGCACGTCGCCGTCGTTCAGGGTCTCGATCGGCACGACCTTCAGAAGTTCCGGAACGGTGTAGGCCATCGCGCCGAGATGGATCGGGATGTCGCGGCCCTGCCCGACCAGGCCGCCGCGGCCGTCCGTGATCGCCGATGACAGATCGCCGGCCTCGCGGAGCAGCGGCGAACGCGCCGAGCGCGTCATCACCAGGCTCATCTCTTCGGCGGCGGCGGAAAGCCCGTGCCTGATGACTTCGACGACGAACGGATCGAGCTTCATGCCGCCCTCCGCGTCAGGAACAGATTGCCTGTTGCATCGGGCCTCGCCTGCCAGCCGGGCGGCACCACCACCGTGGACCAGGCGTCTTCGATGATGGCCGGGCCGCTGACGATGTCGGTCATTGCGGCGCGGTCGATGATCGCAGTTGCGATGTCGTGGAAGCCGTCGAACGAGCAGGTGCGCTTGCCGGTGGACACCGCGCGGGCCACGGTCGCCGGCCGGCTGACAACGGTCGTCGACGGGCGGCGCGCCTGCACACGCACGGATTCGATGACGCAGCTCTCCTTCGTCGCATAGCCGAACAGCTCGTGATGCCGCGCCAAGAAGTCCTTCTTGAGCGTGCCGACGTCGAGCGGCAGAGCAAACGGCACCGGAATGGCATCGTTCTGCGCCGCGTAGCGCATCAAGGCCACCAGCTCGACCTGGATCTCCGCCTTGGCGACACCGTTGGCGATCAGCGGCGCCGATGCATCGGCGATCAACGTCCCGATCCGCTCCGATACGCGCGCGAGATCGATGCCATCGAGCGCCGCGCGAAAGGTCTGCTGCTGGAGGAAGCTGAAATCGGCGGTGAGACAGCCCAGCGCCGAGAACGCGCTCGATGCACTGGGCACGACGACCGCTGCAATCCCGTAGAGATCGGCAAGGCCCGCGGCATGCATCGGTCCGCCGCCGCCGAAGGCGAGCAGCGTGCAGTCGCGCCCGTCGATGCCGCGCTCGACCGTGACACGGCGGAGCGCACGCGCCATCGTCGCGTTCGCGACCTTGATGATGCCGAGCGCCGTCTCGGTCAGGCTCAATCCAAGTGCGCGGGCGATCGGGGCGATGACATCAGCGGCGGCCTTGATGTCGATCCCGATGCGGTCGCCAAGCTTGGTCTCGGGATTGAGATATCCGAGCACGGCGTTGGCGTCGGTGATGGTGGGCTCGGTGCCGCCGCGACCGTAGCAGGCCGGCCCCGGCTCGGAGCCGGCGCTCTCCGGGCCGACCGTCAGGCCACCCGGACCGTTGCGCACGATCGATCCGCCGCCGGCACCGATGGAATGAACCGCGAGCATCGGCTGGCGCAGTGGCTTGTCGCCGAGCATGCGGCCGTCGGTCATCTCGGCCTGGCCGTCCACGATCAGGCACACGTCGGTCGTGGTGCCGCCCATGTCGAAGGTCAGCATGCGCGACGTGCCGAGCTGACGCGCGATGCTGACGGAGGCCGAAACGCCGGCCGCCGGGCCCGACATCGCCATCACCAATGGCCGCCGCTTCACCGCCGAAATCGGGATCATCGCGCCGGCCGAATGAAACACCTGCAAGCCGGCGCCGATCGGCAGGCGCTGTTCCAGCTCGCTCAGATATTCCACCGCGATCGGCATCGCGGCCGCGTTGAACACGGTCGCCGAGGTCCGCTCATATTCGCGCGCCTCGGGATTGACCTCGTGCGACAGCGAGACGTGGGCGACGACGTCCTTGAGACGCTCGCCAAGCATTTTTTCGTGCACCGGATTGGCATAGGCGTGCAGCAAGGCCACCGCGACACTCTGCACGCCGGTCTGTTTCAGCCACGCCACCAGTCGCTCGATCTCCGCGTCATCCAGCGCCTTCAGCACCCGGCCTTCGTGATCGAGGCGCTCGGCGAGCCCGAAACATCGTTCGGGCGGCACCAAGGGCGGCGATTTCGGCGGAATGTCGAGACGATAGAGATCGCGGCGTCGATAGCGCGCGATCTCCAGCACGTCGGCAAAGCCTTCGGTCGCGACCAGCGCCACCTTCGGCAGCCGGCCCTCGACGATGGCGTTGGTCACGCGCGTGGTGCCGTGGACGAAGCGCTTGACCTCGCTCTTGCGCAGGCCCACCGCCTCAGTGGCCTCAAGCATCGCCTGAACGGGCGCCTGCGGGCGCGATGGCACCTTCGCGATCCGTGCCTCCGCGGAGCCACGCCGGATCGCGATGATATCGGTGAAGGTGCCACCGATATCGGTGCCGACTTCCCAGTGATTTTCGGAATCGCTCATGTGCAGGGTCAGCTACGGACGACGTCCGAACCGGACGCCGGGTCCTTCCCGTCCATCGCAACGTCCAATGCCAAACCGAGACCGCTCATCATGCATCCCCTGTCATGCCACCATGAGCGAGCGTGCGACAGAGCGATGGGCTCGGGATAGGGCCAGAGTTGTCGCAAACCACTAGACCAGCGCGCGAGCGACGCCGCGCACCGCGCCACCTGCTGCACGTTTTGGTGCAGCGGTGCCCGCGCAGGGAGCACGTCAACGAGGGCTGTTCCAAGCGAGAAAAGTGCAGCGCACCACGGATTTCTCCGCACGAATCATGACGTCCGCTGCACCGCAATCGGAGCGCTCAAAATCATCTGTCTAATTTACAGGCGATCGAACGGCACGATGAGATATTCGCTTGCCTATGAGCCATGCACGGCGGTCGGCTCAGCCTCTCTTTATTGTACGAACAGTCAGAGACGATATTGCCGGGTCGGATGGTGCATTGCGGCAGCCGCTGCCGATGCAAGCCGCGATTCTCGCAAGCAGCGGAGCTGCATCCTCGACGCGCAGCCGCCCGTATCCGAACACCAGGCCTTGCAACGTCGGCTGCTCCAGAAAATTCTGCGACAGCGGTTGCACGTGGATGCCCGCCTGCTTCAGGACCCCGGCTGCCTCGCGGTCACTCATCCGCGCCCGCATCGCATCGGTGAACAGCGCCACCAGATGCAGTCCCGTCACCGCCGCAGACACGGTCAAATCGTCAGGCATCAGCGTGGCGATCGCATCGATCAACGCCTTTCGCCTGGCGGCATAGACCCGGCGCATCCCGCGCAGATGCCGCAGCAGATGTCCCTCCCGCATGAACTCGGCGAGCGCGAGCTGACCGACGCCGGAGGTGTGGACGTCGATCCGCGCGCGGCCCCGGGAAAACCCGTCGATGAAATGCCTGTTGGCGACGATGTAGCCGAGCCGCAGGCTCGGCATCATGATCTTCGAGAAGGTGCCGAAATAGATCACCCGCCCCTCGCGATCGAGCGAACGCAAGGACGCGATCATGCTGTCCTGATGCCTGAACTCCGAATTGTAGTCGTCCTCGATCACCCAGACATCGTTCTTGTTGGCCCAGTCGAGCAGCTCGATGCGCCGCTCCAGGCCCATGCTGACGCCGAGCGGATATTGATGTGACGGCGTGACCACGATCAACCGCGCCCCCGGCGCGCGCCGGATCCCTTCCGAGACGATCAGCCCCTTGTCGTCGACCGGAACCGGAACGAGCTTCGCGCCGGCCGCCGTGAGGGCCCATCGCGCCTCGACAAAGCCGGGCTCCTCGACCCAGACCTCGTCGCCGGGATCGAGGATCATCCGGCTACAGAAATCGAGCGCCCCCGACGTGCCTGACGTGACGACGACCTCCTCCGGCGAGCAGACCAGGCCGCGCACCGAGCCGAGGAAATTTGCGATCTCGCTGCGCAGCCGCGGATGACCTTCGGGCGGAAGATCGAGGCACTCCTGCTCTCGCGGATTCTGCCAGGCCTGGCGCAGCAGGCGCGACCAGTCCTTGAAGGGGAACGTCGAAATATCAGGCGCGCCGGGACTGAACTCCGACGGCCAGTTGGTTTCGTAGTCGAAGGCAAGCAGTGATTGCCAGCGCTTCGACATATGGGCGGGCACGGCCGCGGGCGACGCCACCGACGTCAGCTCCGCATGCGGTGTTGCGACTGATGCCACCATGACGCTGCCGCGCGGGGTCGATTCAAGATAGCCCTCGGCGTAGAGCAGGTCCCACGCGGTCAACACCACCGTGCGCGAGCAGCCCAACTCCCGCGCAATCTCCCGCGATCCCAGAAATTGCGTTCCGGCCGGAAAGACGCCGCGCAGGATGCAGCCCCGGATGTGCGCCGCGATCTGCAAGTGCAGCGGCACGGCCGAATTCCGGTCGATATGCATCCCCGCAAGGGATACGCGCTTGCTTGGGCGGTGATCTCTGTCCATCACATGGAGGCGGCTGTTGGATCGGCCGGCGATGGCCGCCAGCGTCCCCTCAGGATGCGTCAAGAGCGGATTCGGGTCCAGCCTCGGCTGGATCGGTCACCCCGACCGTGTGGTAGGCGCGGCCGAAATAGATCAGATTGTCGGTGCTGCCGGATCGTTGCAGGGCCACGACGCGGCAGAACAGCACGTCATGCGTGCCGACATTGACGATATCGGCAATCCGGCAGTCGAACGCCGCGGCGCAGTCGGCCAGCATGGGCGCACCGGTTGCGAGTGTCGACCACGCGGCCGCGGCAAACCGTTCCTCGGCGGGCACCTTGCCGCCGAACAGCCGGGACAGCGGCTCGTGCCGGGCCGAGAGCACGTTGACGCACACCACCTCGTTGCGCGTCACGCTGGCGTAGGCCGAGGACGCGCGGTTGATGCAGACCAGAAGCGTCGGCGGATCGTCGGTGACGCTGCAAATCGCGGATGCGGCAAATCCGGCGCGACCCGCGCTGCCGTCCGTCGTCACGATGTTGACGGCCGCACCGAGACAGGCCATCGCGTCGCGGTAGTCCTGTGGGGCCACGTCCTGCATCGGCGTCTTCACCCCTCGATGGCAGGCGCAAACGCCAGCCCACGCAGCACCTGCGCCAACACGGAGGCGCCGGCAGCAACATGATTGGGCTCAGCCCATTCGTGCTCAACATGGCTTGCACCGTCGCGGCACGGGATGAAGATCATCGCGGCGGGACAGATCTTGGCGAGATGGCGGGCGTCGTGACCGGCGGCCGATAGAATGTCCATGGCGGAATGCCCCTGCCCTCGCGCGGCCTCTGCGATGCTTGCCCGCAGGCGCGCATCGAAGGCGTTTGACGGCGCATCGACGAGCGGTGTCACCGTGACCGTGCAAGGCGATGCATTCTCTTGGCAAAGAGCAGCGATGCGCACGCCCGCCGCATCGAGCACCGCATTGTCAGGATGGCGCAGATCGATGCTGAAGCTGACGCGCGACGGCACCACCGACGGCGCGTTCGGAGCCACGGCAACGCGGCCGATGGTGAACTTGATGTCGGCATCGACCGTGCCGATCTCCGCATGGAGCGCCGCCGCCATCCGCGCAAAGGCCGCGAGCGCGTCGCGCCTCTCCTGCTGCGCCAGCGTGCCGGCGTGTCCCTCGGCTCCCTCGACCACCACCTGAAACGTTTTCTTGCCCTGGATGCCGGTGACGACGCCGATGGTGCAGGCGGCCGCCTCGAGCAACGGTCCCTGCTCGATGTGCAATTCGAGATAGGATCCGACTGCGAAGCCGAGCGGCCTGGGCGGCATATCAGGAAAGGCCTGATGGAGACGATCGAGCGCTTCGCCGACGCTGATGCCGTCTGCATCGCGCGCGGCGCGGATTGCGTCCATACCGCGCTCGCCGGTAAAGGCTTCCGAGCCCATCATGCCCGGGGCGAAGCGCGAGCCTTCCTCGTTCATCCAGGCGACGACGATGACATCGCGTGCCGGCCTGTCACTTTGCTCGGCGAGCGAGACCGCCGCCTCTAACGCCGCCATGACGCCGGCCGCGCCGTCGAATTTCCCGCCGGTCGGCTGGCTGTCGAGATGACTGCCGAGCAGGAGCGGCGCCGCGTCGCGATCGCGGCCAGCCAACGTCAGGAACAGGTTTCCCGCAGCATCCGTCGACGGCGTCAGGCCCGCCTCGCGTGCCCAGCCGATGACGCGGCGCCAGGCCGCGATCTCGCCGTCGCTCAGTGCCTGACGGTTGACCCCGCCGGCGGGCGTCGCGCCGATCTCGGCGAGCGCCATCAGGCGGGTCCAGAGCCGATCGGCGTTGATCAGGGTGCTCGATCCCATCGACCTACTTCGTGCGCATGATCTGACCCGGCAGCGCGCGCGGATCGCGCGGCAGCCAGCGTCCAGCCTCGACCTGGGCAATGAACTCGGCGAGCAGCGCGTTGAACGCCGCCGGCTCTTCCAGATTGAGCGTGTGGCCGGTCTTCGGGAAGACGGAGAGACCGCAGGCCGGAATGGTCTTCTTCAGGAAGATGCCGGGCTGGAGACAATGATCGTCCTCGTCGCCGACGACGACCAGCGTCGGCACCATCATTGTCTTCAAGCCGTCCTCGAGATCGTAGAACGACGGCCGCCGCGCCTGGACGCCGCGCATGGTGTTGGCAGCGCCGCGATCGGAATGGGTGGCGAGGCGGTCGGCGAATTCCTGCCAGCCGCGCGGATCCTTGTTCTGGAACTGCACCCGGCTGGCGCCGAGCGCATAGATCTTCGAGAATTCCTTGGCGCCCTGTTTCTCGAAATTGTCGGCGACTTCAAGCGAGACGCCGCGAAAATACTCCTCAAACTCCTTCTCACAGCCATAGCCTGCGCCGGCCACGGTCAGCGACAAGGCGCGTTCCGGCGTGCGTAGGCCGAAATGCACCGTGCAAAAGCCGCCCATCGAGAGGCCGACGATGTGCGCCTTCTCGATTCGGAGCGCATCGAGCACGGCGACCGCATCGTCAGCGGTGATCGCCTGCGAATAGGCCTCCACGCTATCAGGCACATCCGACGGCGGATAGCCGCGTGCGGCGTAGGTGATGCAGCGATGGCGCCGGCTGAAATAGCGCAGCTGCGGCTCCCAGCTTTCGTGATTGCCGCCGAATTCATGGATGAAGAGGATTGGCGTGCCTTCGCCCGCCTCCTCCACATGGAGCTTCACGCCGTCTCTGGTCGTGATCATCGTCATCGGCATCACCTTAGAATTGCGGCGGCAGGTCATTGAGCGTGCGCGCCTGCGCAACCATGTCCGGCAGCAGCGTGCAGAGCTTTTCGACCCACGCCTGCGGCACGGAGGTGCTGATCTTGACGAAACGGTCGCCGAAGCGCTGCGTGTGATACGTGCCCTGGCGGATCATGATGCCCTGCCGGCGATAGCACTCGACCAGCGCCTCGGGACGGATGCCCGCCGCGATGGTCTCCAGCACCAGAAAGTTTCCGTGCGAGGGCATGATCGGCAGCGTCAGCCCTTCGATCACGGCCGCCGCCTCCTGGATCATCGCCTTGTTGGCCCGGTCGGTGCTGCGGACCTTCTTCATCCATTCGGCCTTGACCGACAATCCCGCCTGCGCCGCGCGCTGGGCGATGACGCTCGCACCAAGCACGCTCGTGGAAGTCTGCGCCAGTTCCTCGAACAGATCGGGAGCAGCAACCAGAGCACCGATGCGCAGGCCGGCAAGCCCGAGCCATTTCGAAAAGCTGGTCGAAACGACCGAGCCTTGCGGCGCCACGTGAAGCGCCGGCGTGTGGCCATCGGCGAAGTCGCGGTAGGTGCAGTCGTGCACCAGCAGCGCGCCGCAATCGCGCGCAATCGCCGCAAAACTCTCGATCTCCTCGCGGGTATAGCGGATGCCGAGCGGATTGTTGGGATCGACCAGATAGATGATCGCGGTGCGCTCATCGACATTCGCCTTCAGCGCCTCAGGCGTCAGGCGGTAGTTGCAGGCCGGATCGTAGATCGGAATCTCGATCACCTCGGCGCCCTGCTGGCGCGCGAACAGGCACGGCCATTTCCAGGTCGGATCGGTCGTCACCAGCGTCGTGCCGGGCTTGCAGCGCGCGCGACAGATCATCGCCAGCGCGTTGACGCCGCCCTCGGTCACTAGCGCCTCTGCGCCTGGTGTGCCGAGGTCGGCGACGATCGCAGCGCGCAGCGCCTCGAAGCCGAGCGGCGGAGCATAGGCATTGAACTCGCCGGCCTCGATCGAGCGCAGCATCGCCTCGCGCACGGCGGGGTGGCTCTCGATGTGGTTGGTGTTCTGGCCGAGCCAGTAGAGTCCCGGCGTCGCCGAGAGCTCATCGAAATAGCGGTTGCGGACCAGTGCCGCGGATTGAGGCTTCGACATCGACGCCTCAGATCACCGAGCCGCGGGCGGCAATGCCGCCGTCGATCGTCACCACGGTGCCGGTGATGTAGCCGGACCTCGGCGAGGACAGGAAGGCGACGAGATCGGCGACCTCCTCTGACGTCGCCGGCCGCTTGCCGGGATATTTGTCGAACAGCTCTTCCCAGCGGCTTTCGTCGCCGAGCATGTCGATCGCCTTGCGTTTCATGATCTTGAGCATGCGGTCGGTGGCGACCGGTCCCGGATTGACCGCGACGACGCGCACACCGTGATCGAGGCTGCGGCCACCGAGCGCCTTGGTGAAGGACATCAGCGCGGCGTTGCCGGTCGAGCCCGCGATATAGCTCGCGTCCCAGTTCTCGCCGGAATTGCCGATGATGTTGATGATGACGCCGTCCTTGCCCTTCATGCGCGGATAATAGAGACGCGACAGCGTGATGTAGCCGAACACCTTGAGATCGAAGCCGCGGCGCCAGGCCGCGTCGTCGAGAATTTCCAGCGAACCGGCCGGGATGTCGCCGGCATTGTTGATGAGGATGTCGATGTCGCCGACCTCCGCCGCGAGCTTCTCCATCGCAGCCGTGCTCGACAGGTCGAGCGCGTGGATGGTGATCTTCACACCAAAACGGGCTTCCAGATCACGCTTGGCCTGGAGCATGGCCTCGCCATTGCGGGCGGCGAGATGCAGGTGACAGCCCTCCGCGGCGAAGAGCTCGGCCACCGCAAGTCCAATTCCTTTCGACGCGCCGGTGATCAGGGCGGTCTTGTTCGTCAGCTTCAGGTCCACTCCGGGTCTCCAGGATGCAAGCTAGATATACAAGGTCTAGCAATTTGCATACCAAGCGACATCAGGGGTCATTCGAAGGCGGCGAGGAAGTCCAGAAGGTTGTCGCCGAGCAGGTTGACGTGGTCCCGCATAGCGCTGTGCGCCCGCTCCGGATCATGGGCCAGGATCGCCTGCATGATTGCCTCATGCTCGCGGATGGTGTCGGCGATCCGGTTCGGCATGCGTGTCACCCGGCGGCGATACGCGGCGACCTGGTTGCGCAACTTGCGGGTCTGGTCGGCCAGGAAGGCGTTGCGCGAGGCTTCGTAGATCGCTTCGTGGAATTCCTGGTTGATGTCGTAGAAAACGTCGATGTTGCCGGTTTCGCCAGACGTCACAAGCCGCTGGTGAATCTCGCCAATTTCAGCCCCCCAGGCCTGGGAAACGCGCCGGGCGGCGAGCCGCGCGCAGAGCCCCTCCAGCTCCGCCATGACCTGGAACATCTCGATCAGCGCCTGCGCCTTGATGCTGCGGACGGTTGCGCCCTGCCGGCCGCGCAGCTCGACCAGATTGTTGGCGGCCATCAGGCGGAATGCCTCCCGCACCGGCGTGCGCGAGACGCCGAAGCGCTGCGCGATCTCCTGCTCGTCGAGCCGGCTGCCCGGCTCGAGATGCCCCGCCGCGATTGCCCCTTCGAGCTTCAGGCGCAGACTCTCGGCGAGCGTCATGCCCGGGCTGGCCGGCAAGGCTTCATGCCCATTTTTCACGCGTCTGCCTCCAACATGTGCACCAATATCCGCCATCATGTTTCTCCGATATCAATATACGTATACAAAATGGCACCCATCTTCCAGCGAGAGGACTGATTTTCGCTCGGAGGCGCACGCGACTCCGACCTATTCGCCGTCGATCTCGCAAGTCTTATGCCTGATTTGCCCGGAAATCGCACTGGCACACGAGTTGCTAAGAGATTTCGACGCGGTCCGCTTTCGTATGCGAATGGCCGCCGCCATTATACAAGGACATCCCGGTGCAGGCTGCCCGCCTCCCCCATCCCGGACCGGCCACCGAAGCCCCGCAGGCGCAACCAAAGCCTGAGCCGCTGCTCGAACTGCGTGCGATCAACAAGACCTTCGGTCCCGTCGCAGCGCTGTCGGGACTCCAGGCGAGCGTCGCCCCCGGCGAGTTCGTCACCGTCGTCGGCCCGAGCGGCTGCGGCAAGAGCACCCTCTTCAACATCGTCGCTGGCCTCGAAGAACCCGACACCGGCGGCATCCTGCGCTTCGAAGGCAAGAGCTGCCATGCCGCCGACCTGCTCGGCCGCGTCTCCTTCATGCCGCAGCGCGACCTGCTGTTTCCCTGGCGCAACGTCGTCGACAACGCCATTCTCGCGCTCGAGGTCGAGGGCATGCCGCGCGACCAGGCGCGCGCCAAGGCGCTGAAGATGCTGCCCGAGTTCGGGCTCGCCGGCTTCGAGAAGCAATATCCCAACCAATTGTCCGGCGGCATGCGCCAGCGCGTCGCCCTGATGCGGACCTTCCTGTTCGAACGCGATCTGATGCTGCTGGACGAGCCGTTCGGCGCGCTCGATGCGCTGACGCGGGCGATGATGCAGCGCTGGCTGCTCGACGTCTGGCAGAAATACCGCCGCACCATTCTCTTCATCACCCATGACGTCGACGAGGCGATCTTCCTCGGCGACCGCGTGCTCGTCATGACGGCGCGTCCCGGCTCGGTGAAGCTCGAACAGGTCGTCGACCTCCCCCGCCCGCGCCGGCCCGAGATCGTCACCTCCCCCGAATTCGTGCGCCTCAAGCGCACGCTGCTCGATGCCATCGAGGAGGAAAGCATGAAGTCGTTCCAATCCTCCATCGCGCAGGAGAAGACGCCGTGAACGCGATGTCAGCGAGAGAACCGCAAGCCGTGCCGCGCGGGATCGAGCCGGCCGAGTGGGATGCCCGGATCAAGCTCGCGGCCTGCTATCGCATGGTCGCCAAGCTCGGTATGGACGACCTGATCTACAATCACATCTCCCTGCGCGTGCCCGGCCACGAGGATCAGTTTCTCATCAATCCCTACGGCCTGCTGTTCGACGAGATCACGGCGTCGAGCCTTCTGAAGATCGACACCAAGGGCAACAAGCTCGACGATACGCCTTATGCGGTCAATGTCGCGGCCTTCGTCATCCATGCCGCGATCCACACCTCGAACCACGACGCAGCCTGCGTCCTGCACACCCATTCCGACGCAAGCGTCGCGGTCTCAGGGCAAGAGAAAGGCCTGTTGCCGCTCAGCCAGTTCGCGATGCGCTTCTACGACCGCCAGGCCTTTCACGACTACGAAGGCGTCGCCATCGACCTCGACGAGCAGGTTCGCCTGGTGCGGGATCTCGGTCCCCACAAGGTCATGCTGATGCGCAACCACGGCATCCTCACCGTCGGCCGGACGCCGGGCGAGGCCTTCATGCTGCTCTATTATTTCGAGCGCGCCGCGCGAATCCAGCTCCAGATGCAAGCGGCTGCCGCAGCCGGCGCCAAGCTGGTGATGCCGCCACACGAGGTCTGCGAGAAAGCCGCGCGCCAGTTCTGGGAATTGCAGGGCGACATCCTCGTGCCCGGCGAACGCGAATGGCCGGCGCTGATGCGCCAGCTCGACCGCACCGATCCGTCTTATCGCAATTGATTTTCACCGCCTGGAGTATGACCATGTTGAGCCGACGCCACGCTTTCTCCGTCCTCTCCGCCATCGCACTGGCGACCGGCTCGCTTGTCACGGCCGCGTCCGCGGCCGAGCTGCAGAAGGCGAGCCTGCGCCTGAAATGGCTGCCGCAGGCGCAGTTCGCCGGCTTCTATGTCGCGGCCGCCAAGGGCTACTACAGGGCCGAGGGCATCGACCTCACCATCAATCCCGGCGGACCCAACCTGCTCACCGAAAACCTGGTCGCGACCGGCGCCGACACGTTCGGCCTCTCCGGCGGCACCGACAGCGTGTTCGCGGCGCGCGACAAGGGGCTGCCGATCGTCTGCATCGGCGTGTCGCACCAGATCACCCCGTTCATCTTCGTCACCCGCAAGGACGGGCCGGTGAAGACGATCCAGGACTTCAAGGGCAAGACCGTCACCACCTGGTTCACCGGCGCCAACCACGTGCTGAACGGCATGCTGGCCAAGGAAGGCATCAAGCCGGATGAACTGAAGATCCAGCCGCAGCAGGTTTCGGTGACGCCCTTCGTGGACGGCAGCGTCGATGTGGTCACGGCGACCTATTACAACGAGTTCTACACCATCCAGTCGCGCATGCCGAAGGACAGTTTGAAGACCTTCGTCGCCGAGGATTACGGCATCACCTTCCCGCGCGACACGCTGATCGTGGCCGAGGCCACCGCCAAGGAGAAGCCGGAGCTGGTCAAGGCTTTCGTGCGGGCGTCGCTGAAGGGCTGGAAGGACGCTTTCTCCGATCCCAAGGGCGCCGTCGACACCGTGATGGCCACAGCCCCGACGCTCGACCGCGCGCAGCAGGAGTTCATGCTCACCGAAGTGAAGCGCCTGATGACATCAGGCGCGGCCGCGAAGAACGGCATGTTCTGGATCGATGCCGACGCGGTCAAGACTGCCCACGACTTCTTCCTGAAGTACGGCGTGATCTCCAAGCCGCTGGATCTTGCTGCCGCGTATGATGCAAGCTTCATCCAGAGCGTTCCGCAGGCGGACCGGCTGCCGTGAGCAGCCCTGTGGCGACATCGCTTGGTGAGGCCGGCGCGGCCGCGCGGTCGATGGCGATGCCGGCCTGGCTGCGCAAGCTGATCCGGCTCCTGCTCGGTCTCGTTGTCGCGGCGGTGATCTGGGAAGGCGTGGTGCAACTGTTCGGCATCCGGCCCTATTATCTGCCGCGCCTCAGCACCATCCTGATGGCGATGGCGGCCACGCCCCGCGCCTATGTCGACGGCTTCCTGCGCACGCTAGCCGAAACCCTGATCGGCTTTGCTTCGGGCGGCGCCTTCGGCGTGCTCATGGGCGTCGTGTTCTTCCGCGTCCGCGCGCTGCGCGAGATGGTGTTTCCGATCTTCGTGGTGTCGCAGACCATTCCGGTCATCGCCTTCGGGGCGCTCGTGGTGCTGTGGTTCGGCAATGCGCTGCTCGCCAAGGCGATCATCGCGTTCTATCTGACCTTCTTTCCGGTGACGGTGAACACGCTGCTGGGCCTCGAAACCGTCGATCCCAAGCAGGTCGCCTTGATGCGCAGCTTCGGCGCCTCCAACCGCCAGCTCCTGCTCCGCTTGCAGCTTCCAACCGCATTGCCGCAGATCTTCGTCGCGCTGCGGCTGGCCGCATCGCTGAGCCTGGTCGGGGCCATCGTCGGCGAATGGTTCGGCGACACCACCGGGCTCGGCGTGCTGCTGCTCCAGGCCATGTTCACCGAGAACGTCGTCGCGATCTGGGCCGCCCTGCTCGCCGCCGCGCTGCTCGGCACCGGCTTCTATGCGGTCGTCGCTGCGGTCGAGCGACGGCTGGTGTTCTGGAACGCCGAGCAATGAGCCGCGCGCTCGCCTCACCTTCGCTCGCCGTCCAGCGCGGCATCCTGGGCGCCGTCCTCCTGGTCGCATGCTGGGAAGGCGCGGCGCGCGGACTGCATCTGCCGGCCTATGTTCTGCCCGCCGTCAGCGACATCCTCGCAGGCCTCTGGTCCAAGCGCGCGACACTCATTGACGCTGCCGGCTACACCCTGCTCGAAGCGCTGGTGGGCTATGGCCTCGGCTGCCTGATCGGTATCGGCCTCGCCGTCGCAATCGCATTGGTTCCGGCGCTTCGCAGCGCGATCCTGCCGCTCGCGACCGCGATCAATTCGGTGCCCGTGGTCGGCTATTCGCCGCTGATCCTGCTGTGGTTCGGCATCGGCGTCAGCTCGAAGATCGTGATGGTGGCGATGGCGGTGAGCTTCACCATCCTGCTGTCGATGCTGGCCGGGCTCGATCGTGTCGACCGCCGCGCCGTCGATCTCATGAAGAGTTTTGGCGCAAGCCGCTTCGGTGTGCTGTGGCGCCTGCGCCTGCCGACCGCCCTGCCGCTGCTGCTCGCGGGCATGCGCGTCTCGACCGTGCGCAGCGTGATCGTGGCGATCGTCACCGAGATGCTCGGCGCGCATGGCGGGCTCGGCTGGGTGATCTACCAGGCCGTGCTCCAGATCGACTTCGTCCAGGTCTGGGCGGCGATCTTCGTCGCATCCGCGGCGAGCCTCGCCTTCTTCGGCCTGATCGGCTTCCTCGAGCGAAAAATCCTGTTCTGGACATGACGCCATGAAACGACAGATGCATCTCGGCCTGTTCATCCTGGGAACCGGCAGCCACGTCGCCGGCTGGCGCTATCCCGGCGCGGTCGACAGCTTCCAGGACTTTGCGGCGATCCAGGAGATCGGCCGCACCGCCGAGCGCGGCAAGTTCGACCTGATCTTCATGGGCGACAATCTCTATGCCGATGCCGCCGCCCATCCCTCCTACACGCTGCGGCTCGAGCCGTTGACGATGCTGGCCGCGCTCGCGACGTCGACCAGCCATATCGGGCTCGGCGCGACCGTCTCGACCACCTACAGCGATCCGTTCTCGGTCGCGCGTGTGTTCGCCTCGCTCGATCACATCTCCGGGGGACGCGCGGCGTGGAACGCGGTGACGACGGCCAATCCGGCCACGGCCGCGAATTTCGGCACCACCCATCCCGACCACGCGCGGCGCTACGAGATGGCCGGCGAATTCCTCGACGTCGTCAAGGGCCTGTGGGACGGCTGGGCTGATGATGCGATCGTCGCCGACCGCGCCAGCGGCCTCTACATCGACCCGGCAAAACTCCGCCCGATCGACCATGACGGCGCGTTCTTCAAGGTGAAGGGCCCGCTCAACATCGGCCGCAGCCCGCAAGGCCGCCCCGTCGTGCTGCAAGCCGGCGGCTCCGAGGCCGGGCAAGCGCTCGCCGCGCGCACCGCCGATATCGTATTCTCGGTGGTGCAGGACATCGAGGAGGCCAAGGCCGGTTACACGTCATTGAAGACGCGACTGCCGGCGTTCGGCCGCAAGGCTGACGACGTCACGGTACTGCCGGGCGTGATGCCCGTCGTCGGCCGCACCGACAAGGAGGCGTTCGAGAAACTCAACGTGCTCCAGAGCTTTGTCAGCGGCAGCAATGCGCTCGCGATCCTGTCCGACCGCTTCGGCCGGGACATGTCGGCCTATGACCTCGACGGACCGATCCCGGACATCGCACCGTCCGACAGCTATCACAGTTTCGCCAGCGTCATGCTCGCCAAGGGCCGCCGCGAGAACATGACGCTGCGCGATCTCTACAATCTCACCGCCGCCGCCCGTGGCCATTGGGTGCTGTGCGGCTCGGCCGAGCGCATCGCCGATACCCTCCAGCTCTGGTTCGAGGAGCACGCTGCCGACGGCTTCAACGTCATGCCGCCCTATTTCCACGAAGGGTTCGAGGATTTCGTCGAGCTCGTCGTACCCATCTTGCAGGAGCGCGGGCTGTTCCGCGCGGGCTATGAGGGCACGACATTGCGCGATCACCTCGGCCTCGCGCGGCCAGCCAATCCGTTCTTCGAGGCTTAGAGCGCGCCGGCGATCCGAAGTGCCTGTTCCAGCGCCCGCAATTCGTTCGCCGTTGCGGGCGGCTGCGGCGGCCGTGCCGCGTCGCACGCCAGACGTCCGAGCAGCTTCAGGCAGGCCTTGAGCCGTACTGTTGCCCGTCCCCCGGGCGCATCGCGGTAGATCGCGACCGCCAGCGGATAAAGCTTCTCGTGCGCGGCACGCGCTCGCTCCCAATCGCCGGCCTCGGCCGCAGTCCAGAGGCTGACGACGAGTTCTGGCACGACGCAGGCAAGGCTGACCTGGCTGCCGGCCGAGCCGACGAGATAGCTCGTCAGCAGATGTTCGTCGCCGGAGCCGAGCACGACGAACTCCGGACGCAGCTTGTGAACCAACCTCAGATTCTGCTCGTAAGTCGCGACCTCCCAGCTGCCCTCCTTGATCGCGACGAAGCGGCGATCGGCGATGAGCTGCTCCAGCAGCGGCGGCGCATAGGCCATGGCTCCCGCGCCGACCGGTGCGGCATAGAGCATCAAGGGTGAGGTTGTCGCGTCGCGGATACGGCGATGATGCTCGATGACGCAGCCATCGGCGTGACCGAGCGCCCAGCTGTTGGGAGGGAACACCAGGAGGCCATCCGCGCCAGCCTGCTCCAGCGCGGCCGCCTCGCGCGCAGCCTCCAGGCTCGATTCATGGTTGACACCGGAGACGATCAGGCAGCCGTTCGGAACATGCGCGCGCGCCAGCTCCACCACGCGCCGCTTCTCGGCAAGTGACAGCACGAAGTTCTCGCCGGCGTGGCCGTTGACCAGGAGTCCATTGATGCCGGGCGTGGACGCGACCGAGGCCAGATGCACCGCCAGCTGCGCCTCATCGATCCCGAAGTCGGGCATCATCGGCACGATCGTGGCGGCATGGATGCCGCGCAGGCGATCGCCGAATGTCTGCGTCATTTCGCCGGACACCGCCGCCGCGCCGGCTAATGGATGATCTGGTCGAGGAACACCCGCGCCCGCTCGGACTTCGGATGCTGGAAGAACTCCTCCGGCGCGGCCTGCTCGACCACCTTGCCCTCGTTCATGAATACGATGCGGTCGGCGACCTCGCGGGCGAAGCCCATCTCGTGGGTCACGCACAGCATGGTCATGCCCTCCTCCGCAAGCTTCTTCATGGTCTCCAGGACTTCCTTGACCATCTCGGGGTCGAGTGCGGAGGTCGGCTCGTCGAACAGCATGATCTTCGGCCGCATGCACAGCGCGCGCGCGATCGCGACACGCTGCTGCTGGCCGCCCGACAACTGCCCGGGAAATTTTTCGGCCTGATCGGGAATCCGGACCTTGGTGAGGAAGTGCATGGCGAGGTCCTTCGCCTCCGCTTCGGACATGCTGTTCACGGTCATTGGTGCCAGGATGCAATTCTCCAGCACCGTCATGTGCGGGAACAGGTTGAAGCTCTGGAACACCATGCCGGTGTCGCGCCTGACCGCATCGATGTTCTTGCGCTGGCGATCGAGCTCGACGCCGTTGACGTAGATCAGGCCCTCGTCGTGCTTCTCGATGTGATTGATGCAGCGAATGAGCGTCGACTTGCCCGAGCCGGAGGGACCGCAGACCACGATCTTCTCGCCTTTGGCGACCTTGAGATCCACCTCATTCAACGCGGTGAAGTCGCCATAGTGCTTGTAGACGGCTTCCATGCGAACCGCAGGCACCTCACGGAGCTGCGTTGCACCTTCGACGCCGCTAGCCGTATTCATCGATATCTCGCTCATGCGCGGGCCTCCACGCTTGCCTGCGCAACCGGCGCCCTCGCCGCGACCCGCCTGGATTTCGCAGCGCTCGACCGACCAAAGTGCTTCTCCAGCCGGCGTTGAATCGCATCCCAGACCGAGGTGAGGATCAGGTAATAGGCCGTGGCCGCCGCATAAACCTCGAGGATCTGGAAATGCTCCTGCATCAGCATGTCGCTGCGGCGCATGAGCTCCTCGACCGAGATCACCGAGGCGAGCGAGGTCGCCTTCAGCAGCGAATTGATGGAGTTGCCGAGCGGCGGGATCATCAGCCGGAACGCCTGCGGCAGGGTCACGCGTCGGAACGTCACCCAGGGCGACAGGCTGAGCGCCCAGGCAGCTTCGCGCTGCCCCGCCGAGACGGCCATGAAGCCGCTGCGCACGATCTCGGCGAGGTAGGCCGCCTCGTTGAGAATGAGCCCGACCAGCGCGCAGGTGATGACGGAGAACTTGATCCCGAGCTGCGGCAAGCCGCTGTAGATCACCACGAGCTGGATCAGCAGCGGCGTGCCGCGGAAGAACCAGATGTAGAAGCGCGAGAAGCCTGATAGCACCGGATTGGACGACATGCGCATCAACGCGATGCCCATGCCGAGGATCAATCCGCCGATGACGGCCGCCACCGTCAGGCCGATGGTGACGAGCACACCCTTCATCAGGAAGTAGTTGAAGAAGTAGTTGACGGCGGCCGTCGGACTGAAATGGCTCATCGGCTCGTCTCCGTAGGTATCAGGCCGGGCCTGGGCCGGCGATCGCGAGCGGCTGATCGGCCGGCATGCTGGTCAGGCCGAACTTGTCGAACAGCGCCTTATAGAAGCCGTCGGCACGCATCGCGTTCAGCGCCTTGACGACGGCGTCAACCACCGTCTTGTTGCGGAAACCGAGCGTGGTTCGCGCCGTGCCGAGCCCGCTCAATACTTCTTTCACGCGACCGCGGCCGACAAGATCGCGCGCCACGCTGTCGACGAGCAGCGCGTTGTCCACCTGGCCGGCCAGCAATGCGCTCACGACGTTGGTGGCGGTGGGGAATGTCCGCATCTCGACGGCTGCGCCTCCCTTCGCCACGCTCGCATCGCTGAGCTTCTTGAGCCAATTCATCTGGTAGCTGCTCACCTCGACGGCCGATGACTTCCCGATCAGATCATTTTCGGTAGCAATTTTTGTGCCGCTGTCGGGCGCAACCACGACCGAAATGGCCTGAATGGCGTAAGGCACCATGTACATCAGCTTGGAACGCTCTTCGGTCCAGAACATGCCGGTGTCGATGCCGTCGATGCGGGCCGCGTTAAGCGCCGGGATCATCGCCGGAAAATCCATCCGGACGAGTTCGACCGGAAGACACAACCGCTTGCCGAGCTCGGCGGCGAGTTCCACGTTGAGGCCCTGCAAGTTGCCGTCCTTGTCGACGAATTGCTGCGGCGGGTTGGTCGGATTGATCGAGAGCTGCAACTTCCCGGGCGCAATCAGATTGTCGTCGGTGATCCCAGGCGTACAGGCCGCATGCGCAGCCGTGGATGCGAGAGCGAGTGCGGCAGCCGCACTCAGGCGAAGCAGTGTCGAGAGCATGTGATACCTCCAGTAAGACGCCAATGACCGATGCAGTCCCTCGCCCGGGTTTCCCCTCAATGTTTCTTGGATGCGGCCGGCCGGATCTCACGACACGACAGGCAGCATCGTCTTCTCTCCCTCAAGCCGGTCCCGACATCGGCTTGAGCTGGATTCGCATGAAGTTCTTCACCAGCGATTCGAACGGACCGAAGCCCTTCACCTTCAGGAACTCCGGCGTCTCGAACGCCCATCGTCCCGCGACTTCGTACATGGCCGCGTATTTTGGTCCGTCGCCGATCGAGACGAAACGCTTTGCGGACAGCCAGCCGGGACAGGCGAGCAAATCAGGGAAATGCCTCTGCTCGTACCAGGCGTTGAACGCGGCCTCGTGCTCGGGATCGATGTCGACCCGCACGATGTGGATGAAGGCCTCGCCGGGCATCGGTTTCTCCGTCAAGCCAGACGGATGTCGCCGACCGCGCGCGCCGCGCCGACGGTCGTTGCGATGACGTCGCACAGCGCAGGAACGACCGGCAGCAAGGGCGGTCGCGGATCCGCATTGCGGATCAGGCCGAGCGCCTTGAGCCCGACTTTCATGCGCGTGTGCATGTCCATGATCGGCGCCGGCCCGTAGATCGCGCGGACGATCGGATAGAGCCGCTCGTTGACCGCGCGCATCGCCGTGAGATCATCAACGAGCGCCGCCTGCCAGAGCGCGACGAACAGATCCGGCGCGAGGCTGACGAGACCCGAGAGAATGCCGTCGCCACCGACGGCAAGCTGCGGCAGGAACCAATTGAAATTCGACGGCAGGATCGCGACGGTGGGATCGGCCTGCTTCACCGCCCGGCGGTTCTCGTCATAGGCGAAGATGGTATCGCTGCCCTCCTTGATGGCGATGACGCTGTCGAGCGCTGCGATCTTCGCCAGCGTCTCCGGTGAGTAGCCAAATCCGGACGCCAGTGGATATTGGAAGATCGACACTGGAATGCCGATGGCGGAACTGACCGCCTGCACGAAGGCCACCGGTGCACGCGAGGTCGCCGATGCACCGCCACCAAGCGGTGCCGGCGGGAACAACACGGCGCAATCGGCGCCGGCAGCTTCCGCGAGCTGCGCCTGATGGATCGCCTCCGCGGTGGAATGCGCGATGATGCCGGCCAGCAGCGGCTTGCAGCCGATTTGCCTGCGCGTCCGCTCGATCACCGCCTGTCGCTCGTCATCCGAGAGCGATCCGCCCTCGCCGGCATGCCCGTTGACGAACACCGCCGCGATTCCGTCCGGACAGGCACAATAGTCCAGCACGCGGCCGTAGCCGTCCCAGTCGATCGAGCTGTCATCCTTGAAGGGCAGCACGGTCGCGACCGTGACGCCGCGCAAGTCAGGTTTCTTCATCGGCTTGCTCATGACGGTTTCCGCCGCGGGAATTTCAGGCTCGCGCGCGCCTTCAGCACCTCGAGGCCGCCCTCGTTACGGGCGCTTGCCTCCCAGATGATCGTGCGGGTCTCGTGGTGCTGCTCGGCGATCCAGACGTCGAAGGTGAGCGTGTCGCCGTAGAACACCGGGCCGGTGAACCAGAACCGATCCTCGACAGAGACGCCGATCGTGCCAACCAGTTCGCTGGTGAGGACACTGGTACAGAGCCCCGCGACCATGATCCCCGGCGCCAGCCGGCGGCCGAAGCGTGTAGCGCCCGCATAGACCTCGTCGACATGAACAGGGCCGAAATCGCCGGTCGCGGCAATATAGAGTGCACCGTCCGCCTCGGTGATGGTCTTGCTGAGGCTGACCCTGTCGTTCACCTTCAGGTCGTCGAAGGATTTCGGCTCGTACATGGCTCAGCCCTTCGCGAACGGAACCAGCGTCGCGGTACCGTCCACCACGGTCGCCCCCGAGGGCGACAGCGTGCAGGTGACGCGGCAGACCGCGTCATCACCGGCAACCGAGACGATCTCGGCCCTGGCCTCGACGGACTCGCCAACGATCACGGGCGCGGCGAAATTCAGCGCGATGCTGCCGATCCGCCGCGTCGGTCCGCCGAGCTGGCTGAGGCAGGTCGTGGCAAGGCCGCCGACCGCGAGCTCGAAGGCGACCATGTTGGAGGCGCCGGCCTTCCGGGCGCGGACGGCATCGACATAGAGACCACCGAGATTGCCGCTGATGCCGGTGAACATCGCCTGCTCCGCCACCGTCATGGTCTTGCGGAAGGCGAAGACGGCGCCGGGCTTGAGAGGTGCGTGAGACATCGGTCGTTCCCTAGAGCTGCAAGCCGTTCTTGATGGTGCTGCGCGCGACCAGCATGCGGTGGATTTCGGAGGTGCCGTCATAGATGCGGGTGACGCGCGCGTCGCGATACATGCGCTCCAGCGGCAGGTCCTTGCTGAAACCCATGCCGCCGAACACCTGGATGGCGCGGTCGACGACGCGGCCCTGCATCTCGGACGCCGCGACCTTGATCATCGAGACCTTGTCGCGCGCATCCCGGCCCTGATCGATGTCCCAGGCGGCGTTCATCACCATCATCTTGACGCCGAAGATCTCGGTGGCGGAATCGGCAATGAGTTTCTGCACCATCTGGAAGTCACCGATGAGCTGGCCGAACTGACGCCGCTCGCCGGCATGCTTGCGCATCATCTCGAGCGCACGCTGCGCCATGCCCACCGCCCGGGCACCAATATGAGCGAGACGAATCTGGAGCACGCTCTGCATGATCAGCTTGAATCCGCCGCCGACCTCGCCGAGCACGGCCGCTTTCGGAATACGGCAGTCCTCGAAGGTCAGCTCGGCATGGCCATAACCGCGGTGGCCCATCATCGGCTGCGTGCGCGCGACCTTGAAGCCCGGCGTGCCGCGATCGACCAGAAACAGCGTGATGCCGCCCCGCGCGCGCTTCTCCTTGTCGGTCAGCGCCATCAGGATCACGTAATCGGCGATGTCGCCGTCGCTGATGAAATGCTTCGTCCCGTTGAGCACCCACTGGTCGCCATCGAGATGAGCGGTCGTGCTGATCGATGCCGCGTCGGAGCCGGCGCCCGGCTCGGTGATCGCCATCGCGCAGATCTTGTCGCCCTTCACCGTCGGCAAGAGATAGCGCTCGACCTGATCGCCCTTGCAGGCCATCAGCATCGGATAGACCTGGCCGAACACACGGCGGATCAGCGCATCGGAGGTCTTGCCGAACTCCTCTTCGACGAGACAATGCTCGACGCAGGACAGCCCGCCACCACCGACATCAGCCGGCATGTTCATCGCATACAGGCCGAGCTTCTGTGCCTTGGCCTTGGTGACCGCCAGCACATCGGCCGGCACCGTAGCCGTCCGCTCCACCTCGTCCTCGAGCGGCTGCACCTCCATCTCGACGAAGCGGCGGACGGTATCGACCAGGAGGCGCGTATCCTCAGGGACTGAAAAGTCGATCATCGCGCCACTCCCACCGCCTTGCCGGCAATCATCGCGTCAATGTCGGCAGCGCTGTAGCCGATCTCGCCGAGCACCTCGCGGGTCTGCGCACCCAGCCGCTGCGGAACCAGCCGCACCTCCGGCGTCCGGCCGTCATAACGCGCGGGATGCGCGACCATCCGGATTTGCGCGCCCCCGGCACTCTCGGCGCTCTTGAACACACCGAGATGTTTGAGCTGGGGGTCGGCCTCGAGGTCGCGATAGTCCTGCACCGGCGCGTGCCAGATCCGCGCCGCTTCAAGCGAGGGCAGCCAATCGGCAGTCGACTTCTGTTTCAGGCGCGCTGCGACGATCCGCGTGATCTCCTCGCGCTTCGAAAAACTATCGGCCTCGCCGAACCGCTTCAACTCTTCGCAGTCGAGCCCAGCCGCGAGCGCCTTGGGCGCTGCCATGGAGATCGCGAGATGGCCATCGGCCGTCGCGTGAATGCCGTAAGGTCCGGGGCTGAACCAGGCAGCGATTCCAGCCGGACCGCGCGGCGTCGGCGACGGCGCGCCATTGAGCCAGGCGGTCAGCGGCTCGACCTGGAGATCGAGGGCGGCCTGATAGAGGTTGACCTCGACGAGCTGCCCCTTCCCCGTCTTGGTCCGGGCAAACAACGCGGCGAGAATGCTCATGGCATAGAGCGAGGCCGCATGCTGATCGACGATCACCGCGCCGACAGCGGTCGGCTCGCCATCGGCGCGCCCGGTTCGCATCGCCAGGCCCGACATGGCCTGGAGCAGCAGATCCTGGCCGGGACGATCCTTGTAGGGCCCTTCCGAACCAAAGCCGGTTGCAACCGCATAGATCAGACCTGGATTGATCGCTTTCAGCGTCTCGTAACCGAGGCCGAGCTTGGCCATGGTCCCCGGCCGGAAATTCTCCATCACGACATCAGAGGTCGCCACCAGCTTCTTCACGGCCGCGATGCCGTCGGGATGCTTGAGATCGACCGCGATACTGCGCTTGTTGCGCCCGGTCGCCAGATGATTGACGCTGTCGCCCGCGACGAAATGATTGGCCACCGCCCAGTTGCGCTGAAACGCGCCTTCGATCGGCTCGACCGCAATGACGTCGGCGCCGAGATCGGCGAGCGTCTGCGCGGCCAGCGGGCCCGCGAGATAATGGTTGAAGCTGAGGATCTTGACGCCGTCGAGCAGGTTCATCCGGTCACACCCGTTTAAGCAGCCGCAATGGACGCGCCGCGCCACGCGAGACCGAACGTCTTGACCAATGCACGCGCAGCCGCGTCCTGCGCGGCCGGCAATGGCAGGCGCGGCGGGCGCGGGTCGCCGACCGCAAGGCCCATATGGCCGAGCAGCGCCTTGCTGCCGGCGACATAGGCCTGGCCGCCGACGAATTCGATCACCGGCAGATATTTCAGATAGAGCTCGCGCGCCTCCTTGATGGCGCCCTCGTCCGCGACGAGGCTGAAGATACGCGCCATCTCGGACGGCACGACATTGGAGGCGACCGCGACCCAGCCTTGCGCGCCCTCGACGAAGGATTCGAAGCCGAGGATGCCGCCGAACACGGTCATCCTATCGCCGCAGAGACGGATGATGTCGCGCACCCGCGTCACCTCCAGCGTCGACTCCTTGATATAGAGACAGTTGTCGATCTCGGCGAGGCGCGCCACGAGAGGCGGCTTGAGATCAACATTGGCGGTCGCCGGATTGTTGTAGACCATGATCGGCAGCGCGATCGCGTCGGCCACCGTCTTGTAGTGATGGACGAGCTCATCGTCGGTCGGCGTCGAATAGAATGGCGGAATGATCATGACGCCGTCGGCGCCCAGCTTTTCGGCACGGCGGCTGAGGCGAACCACCTCGCGCGTATCCTCCGCACCGGTGCCGATCAGCACGGGCACGCGCCCCGCGGCCTGGCCAATGACGACCTCCGCCACCAGCGCCTTCTCGTCATCGTCGAGGGACAGGAATTCGCCGGTCGAACCGAGCGGGATCAGCCCATGAATGCCTTCCGCGATCTGCCAGTCGACAAAGGCGCGCAACGCCGCGACATCGACGTCGCCGCCTTGCGTGAACGGGGTGATCATGACGGTGTAGGTGCCGCGAAACGTCTTCATCAGGGAGCTGCCGGGTGATCAAGTTGACTTGGATGACAACGATCTACTGCGGAATATCCGCAGTCTTTCTGCAATCGATTGCGTAACTGGCTCTGCATTGAGCAACACCATCCATTTTTTGGGCTTGATCCACGTGGAAATAGCCCATAGCGTTCCTGCAATCGATTGCAGTCTATCGGCAGGTTTGATGAGCGTCACGCTCAAAGATGTGGCACAGGCGGCCCGCGTTTCGGTCAGTACCGCCTCGCGCGCACTGACTGGAACCGGCTTGACCAGCGAGCGCACGCAGCAGCGCCTGACGCGCATCGCGCGCGAGCTCGGCTATCGGCCGAACCCCATCGCGCGCGGATTGAAGACCGGACAATCGCGGCTCGTCGCACTGCTCGTGCACAACCTCACCAACGCCTCGTTCCAGGTGATGGCCGAAGTGGTGCAGGCGCGCCTGAAGGCGCTGGGTTATCAGATGCTTCTGTGCATCGGCGGCGACGATCCGCAGCAGGAGAGCGACACCCTCACGACGCTGGTCGACCATCGCATCGACGGGCTGATCGTCGTCCCGACCGGCAAGAACGGCCCGCAGCTCAAGGCGTTGGCGAAGGATGTTCCGATCGTCTGCCTGGTGCGGCGCGACGACGCAACCGATCTCGAGACCGTGCTCGCGGACGATCCGCAGGGCGCCTATCTCGGCACGCGCCACCTGATCGAGCTCGGCCACAAGCGCATCGGGTTGATCGTCGGCCGCCAGGACACGACGTCCGGCCGCGAGCGACTGTCCGGCTATGTCCGCGCGCTGCGCGAAGCCGGCATCACCAAGGACGACACATTGATTCATGCGGGCCATTTCGTCCCCGAGACCGGTGTGACGGGCTGCCGCAAGCTGCTGGACCTCCCGCGCCCGCCGAGCGCGATCTTCGTGGCCAACCACGAGGCAACGCTCGGCGTGCTGCGCGTGACGGCGGAGCGGAACATCGCGATCCCCGACGACCTCTCGCTGCTCTGCTACGAGGACATGCCGTGGTTCGAATGGCATCGCCCCGCCATCAGCATCGTCGACAACGGCGCGCGCGATCTCGCCAATCTCGCCGTCGACCGGTTGCTGCAGCGCATGGATGCCAAGGGGAATGGCAAGGGCAACGGCAATGACGGCGTCCGCGAATATCGCGTCGGCGCCCGGCTGATCAAGCGCGACTCCTGCCGCCAGCTCGACACCCCGATCTCCGCCAGGTCCACGAAGCCCAAATCCTCCCCGTCCAAATCGTCTGGGTCCAAGTCGGCTGCGTCCAAGTCGTCTGCGGCCAAGCCCGCGAAGGTCTGATCGATGCCCTATGTCGAAGTGCTAGCCCCGCAAGCCCCAATCCAGCGCAAGGCTGCGCTGGCGAGGTCCGTGACGGACGGCCTGATGTCGGCGTTCGGCGTGACCGCAGATACGGTCACGCTCTATTTCCTGACCATTGCGCCCGATGACTACGCCCATGCCGGCACGTTCGGCGCGCAGGCCACCGGCCAGCGCATCCTGCTCAAGGTGCACGCCTTCCGCCGCAGCGAGGCCGAGCGCCGCGCCGCCGCCATCGCGCTGACCCGCGGCGTATGCAGCGCCTATGGCGTGCCCGGCGACGACGTCGCGGTCTATTTCATCGATCGCGACCGCAGCGAGGTCTCCCACGATTCCAAGCTCGCCAGCGACTGACGGGAACCGCACGCCATGGACCGCTTCTACTCCCAAGACCAGAAAGCCCTGCGCGAGACAGCGCGCCGCTTCGCGGAAGCAGAGATCCTCCCGCGCGCCGCCACGATCGACCGCGAGGACCGCTTCGACCGCACGCTCTACAAGGACATGGCCGATCTCGGCCTGTTCGGCATCTGCCTGCGCGAGGGCGCCGGAGGCGCAGGGCTCGATGCGGTCGCGGCCTGCATCGCGATGGAGGAACTGGCGCGATGCTCCGGCGCAGTCGCCAATGCCTTCGCGATCCCTGTCGAGGCGGTGCTGTTCTTCGACCATCACGGCACCGACGCGCACAAGGCGCTGATCCCTAAAATTCTCAGCGGCGACATTATCCCCGCGACCGCCGTCTCGGAGCCCGACCACGGCTCCGACGTCGCCGGCATCCGCACCAATGCGGTGCGCGACGGCAACGGCTGGCGGCTCAATGGCACCAAGGCCTGGGTCACGCTCGGCGGCGTCGCCGATCGCATCATGGTGTTCGCGCGCACCGGCGCGGATGCGGGCCATCGCGCCATCTCCTGCCTGCTGGTCGACGGCGCCCTGCCCGGCATCGCCCGCGGCAAGAACGAAGAGCTTCTCGGCATGCACGGCCTTGAAGACTGCCAGATCACCTTCTCCGATGTTCAGCTGCCGGCGGACAGCGTGATGGGGACGGAGAACCAGGCCTTCAAGATGGCCATGAGCAATTTCAACTTCAGCCGGCTGATGATGGCCTCGATGGCGCTCGGCATGGCGCAGGCCGCCTTCGAGGACGCCACCGCCTATGCCCGCGACCGCAAGCAGTTCGGCCAGGCCATCATCGGCTTCCAGGCGGTTCAGTTCATGCTCGCGGACATGTCGACCGACATCGCCGCCGCGCGGCTTCTGATCCATCACGCCGCGCGCCTGCACGATGCCGGCGAGCCGATCGCCAAGGAGGCCGCGCAGGCCAAGCTGTTCACGACCGACATGGCGATGAAGCACGTCTCCAACGCGCTCCAGATCCACGGCGGCAACGGCTATTCGCGCGAGTACCGCATCGAGCGGCTGTTCCGCGACGTGCGCCTTGCCCAGATCTACGAGGGCACCAACCAGATCCAGCGGCTGATCATCGCCCGCCAGGTCGAGAAGGAGGCCGCGTGATGCGGGGCGTGCAGTCATGCTGAGCATCATCACCGCAGCGGAGGCCGCAGGCCTCATCCGCGATGCCGACACGCTGATCGTCGGCGGCAATGGTGGCACTGGCGCTGCCGAAGCCATCCTCGACGCGCTGGAGCAGCGCTTCATCAGTGGCCAGGGCCCGCACAATCTGACGCTGATCAACATCACCGGCGTCGGCGCCGTGACCGAGAAGGGCCTCTGCCATCTCGCCCATGAGGGCCTGATCGCGCGCGTGATCGGCGGCAATTTCGGCCTCCAGGTGCCGTTCATGCGCCTCGTCCGCGACGAGCTGATCGACGCCTATAATTTTCCGCAAGGCGTGATGAGCCAGCTCTGCCGCGCCATGGCGGCGAAACATCCCGGTGTGCTCACCCATGTCGGGCTCAACACCTACATGGACCCCCGCCAGGACGGCGGCCGCATGAACAAGCGCACCACCGCGCCGCTGGTCGATTTGCTCGAGCTGCACGGCCAGTCCTGGCTGCTCTACCGCGTCCCCGCTCCGCCCGACGTCGCCATCATCCGCGGCACCTCGGCCGACGACGACGGCTATATCAGCATGGAGCACGAGGGCACGACGCGCGAGGATCTCTCGATCGCGCAGGCCGTGCACAATGCCGGCGGCACCGTGATCTGCCAGGTCAAGCGGATCGTGAAGCGCGGCTCGATCCATCCGCAGATGGTGAAGATTCCGGGCTTCCTGATCGACCACGTCGTGCTCGAGCCCGATCAGATGCAGACCTACGGCACGGCCTATGATCCGGCGCGCTGCGGCGAAACGCGTGTGCCCGTGGCGATGATCACGCCCGATCCGCTGACCGAGCGGCGGGTGATCGCCCGCCGCGCCGCCTTCGAGCTGCGCCCGCGCGACGTCGTCAATCTCGGCGTCGGCATATCCGCGATGATCCCCAATGTCGCTGCCGAGGAAGGCATTTCGGACCTGATCACGCTGACGGTAGAATCCGGCGTGGTCGGCGGCGTGCCCGGTCATGCGCGCGAGTTCGGTACCGCCATCAATCCGCGCGTCATTCTCGACCAGGCCTATCAGTTCGACTTCTACGACGGCGGGGGCCTCTCCTGCGCCTTCCTCTCCTTCGCGGAAGTCGACGAGATGGGCAACGTCAACGTCACCCGCTTCGGCGAGCGCCGTGACGGCTCCGGCGGCTTCATCGACATCACGCAGAACGCCAAGCGATTGATCTTCAGCGGCACCATGACTGGCGGCAAGTTCGACATCGGCGTCGAGAACGGGCGCCTCGCGATCCGGCGCGACGGCGCCTTCCGCAAGTTTGTGCCGCAGGTTGGCCAGATCAGCTTCAGTGCCTCGCTCGCCGCGCAGCGTGGCCAGCACGTCAGCTACGTCACCGAGCGTGCCGTATTCGAGCTGGAGAACGGCAGCGTGACCTTGACCGAGATCGCGCCGGGCGCTCGCCTGGAGGAGGACGTCCTCGCCCATATGGGCTTTAAGCCGCGCATCAGCCCGCAACTGAAGGACATGGATCCGCGCATCTTCCGCTCCGGGCCCATGGGCATCGCGCAGAGCTTCAAGGCCCTGCCGGCGCGGCCACGCAAGGTCGCCTGAGGGATCTAGATGGACACAAGCGCTCCCATCAATCTCCGTTACGAGGACATCGCGCTCGGCGCGGAGTTCGAGACCGCCGTACACACCGTGACGGAGGCCGAGATCGCAGTCTTCGCCGACGTCACGCACGACCATCATCCACTCCACGTCGATGCCGCCTATGCGAGGTCGCGCGGCTTTCCCGCGGTGATCGGCCACGGGTTGTTCGGCCTGTCGCTGATGGAAGGACTGAAGTCGGAGCTGAAGCTGTACGAGGAGACCTCGGTCGCCTCGCTCGGCTGGGACGAGGTGCGGTTCAAGGCGCCGATCGTCGCCGGCGATGTCTTGCGCGTCCGCTTCCGCTTCGCCGAGAAGCGGCCGACCAGGAATCCCGCACGCGGCATCGTCATCGAGACGCTCGACCTTCTCAACCAGCGCGACGAGGTGGTGACGGCGGCCCGCCACACCTCGCTGATCCTGACCCGGCAGGCCGATCGCGACGCGACGGCGGCCATTTGACGAGACAATGAAGAAGACGTCGGACCGGAGAACGGCTCCTCTGCCACCCACGATTTGATCGGAGTATTCAGATGCGATTTCCCAAGACCTTCTCCGCCTTCGCCCTGCTGATCGGCCTGTCCCAGGCGGCCGCCGCCCAGACCTGTACGCCGAAGGTGCCGGCATCAAGCCTGATCGAAGCGCCGAAATGGCAGATGTCGATCAACCCGACGCTGCCGCCGCAGCAATTCGTCGACGACAAGGGCGAGTTGCAGGGCCTCAATGTCGAGCTCGCCCGCGAGATCGCCAAGCGCATCTGCGTCGAGCCGGTGTTCCTGCGCATGGACTTCCCGCCGATGATCCCGGCCCTGCGTTCGGGTCGCTTCGATGCCATCAACACCGGCCTGTTCTGGACCGAGGAGCGCTCGAAGATGCTCTACCTCGTGCCTTACGCGCAGCAGGCGATCAGCATCTACACAGATCCCTCCTCCAGCCTGAAGCTGGAGAAGTTCGAGGATCTCGCCGGCCGCGTCGTGGGCGTGGAATCGGCGACCTACACCGAACGCAAGGCGCGCGAGTTCAGCGCCGAGATGGTCGCCAAGGGCCTCAAGCCGGTCGAGCTGCGCACCTTCACCACGGTCACCGCCACCTCGGCGGCGCTGCGTGCCGGCCAGCTCGAGGCTGCGCTCAACATCAACGAGACCGCCAACTCGCTCGAACAGAAGGGCATCGCAAAGATCTGGGTCCGCGACATCGCCGGCACCGACATCACCTTCGCCTTCCGCGACAAGCTGCTGGCCCAGGCCGTTGCCGATGCACTCACCGCGATCCGCGCCGACGGCACCTATGACAAGCTGTTCGACAAGTTCGGCATGACCAAGCTGAAGGCCACGACATTCGCCATCCGCGGCGACGGACCGACGAACTGAGGGAGGTGGGCCGCGGTCTCGTCATTGTGCAATGACGAGCATATCAACTCCGTCATCCTGAGGTGCGAGCTGCGCAGTGCATCTGCACTGCGCAGCGAGCCTCGAAGGATGCACGGCCGGGATGCAGCGGGGCCGCCGCCCTTCGAGGCGCAGGTTTGTGCGCGCGGCGGCCCCATCACACCAGGCTCGACTTGCCGCGGCTCAGCACCTCGCCCGCGCCCTTGTCGCCGACGATCTTGCCCTGCTCGTACACCACCCGGCCCCGCGCGATGGTGGTGACGGGCCAGCCGGTGACGTCAAAACCCTCCCAGGGCGTGTAGTCCGCGCCGTGATGCAGATCGGCCTGCTGGATCGACTTCTTCAATTTGGGGTCCCACAGCACGATATCGGCATCGAAGCCGACACCGATCGAGCCCTTGCGCGGATAGAGGCCGTAGATGCGCGCATGGTTGGTCGCGGTCAGCTCGACGAATTTTTGCAAGCTGATCCTCCCCTTCGACACGCCCTCGGAGAACAGGATCGGCAGCCGCGTCTCGACACCGGGGATGCCGTTCGGCACCCAGCGGAACGAGGTGCGTGCGTTCGGCGTCAGCTTGCCCCTGGGATCGTCGTAGCGGAACGGGCAGTGGTCGGACGAGAAGGTCTGGAACACGCCTGACGTGATGCCCTCCCAGATCGCCTGCTGGCTTTCGGCATCGCGCGGCGGCGGCGAACAGACATATTTCGCGCCTGACATGTCCATGTTCAGGCCCTTCATGTCGTCGGCCGTCAGCGTGATGTATTGCGGACAGGTCTCGGCATGCACCGGCAGGCCGCGCTGCTGCGCCCAGCGCACCTGCTCCATCGCCTCGCGTCCGGAGACGTGCACGATCATGATGGGAACGCCGATCACCTCGGCATGGCTGATGGCGCGATGCGTCGCCTCGCGCTCGACGGCCTGGGGCCGCGAGACGCCGTGATAATAGGGCGCGATATGGCCTTCACGTTCCAGCTTGGAGGTGAGGAAGCGGATGGCGTCGTAGCCCTCGCAATGGACCATCACCAGCGCCTCCTCGCGGCGCGCGACGTCGAAGACCTCGAGCAGCTGCTTGTCGCTGAGCACGAGGTCGTCATAGGTCATGAACACCTTGAACGAGGTGTAGCCGTCCTTGACGAGGGCCGGCAGTTCCTGACCGAGCACGACCGCGGTCGGATCGGAGATGATGAGATGGAAGGCGGTGTCGATGTAGCACTCGCCTTCGGCGAGCCTGCGGTAGTTCTCGACGCAGGTTCGCAGCGAGGTGCCCTTCTCCTGAAGCGCAAAGGGCAGCACCATGGTGTTGCCGCCGGCCGCCGCCGCGCGCGTCGCCGAGGCAAAGTCGTCGGCCATCACCACGTCGGGGCCGGAAGCTTGCGAGATGTGGACGTGGCTATCGATCCCGCCCGGCAGCGCCAGCAGGCCCGTCGCGTCGATCTCGCGCGCCGCACCGTCGATGCTGTCCGCGATGCTGACGATGCGGCCGTCGCGGATGCCGATATCGGCGCGAAACTCGTCGCCGGCCGTCACGATGGTGCCGCCGCGAATGGCGAGATCGAACTGGGTCACTTGCGTCTCCGTCACTTGATGACCGCTGATGTCTGGAATATCCGGCCCCACGGCGCAAGAGCAGTGATGTCGCCGCCGGCGAGGCTCAGGGTTCGCCAGAGCGTGACCGCAACCGAGTCCAGCACCGCAACATTCAGTTCCCGCTCGAGCGAGGCCGCAAGCGCCGCACCGTCAAGATTGGTGCAGAGGATGACGACGGCGTCGGCGCCCTCAGCCGCGACCGCGCGGATCATGCCGGCAATCGTCGCAGGCGCGACCTCGCCGAAGGAGAAATTGTCGCGCAGTCCGAGGTGCCGCTCCGTGTGCGGGGCGATCCCCGCCTCGGCCCACACGTCGCCGATCCGTCGCTGCACGTCGTCGATGTAGGGCGAGACGAGGCCGACGCGTTTGGCGCCGAGCGCACGGGCGGCATCGATGCAGGCGAGCGTCGACGTGGTGGCCGGCACGCCTGTGCGCGCCGTGATCGCCTCGCAAAGGCTCCGGTCGCGGCCGATGCCGAGCCAGCTTGCGGACGTGCCGTTCCAGGCGATGGCGTCGACCTTGGCATCCGCCAGCAGGTCCGCCGCCGGCAGCATCGCGGAAGCGTCGAACTGGCTCAGCGCAGCGGCGTCCAGCGCAATCTCGGTGACGCGGAAGCGCGAGAAATGCGCGGTGACATCGGCCACGCCATGCAGCATGGCGCTGGTGACGGGCTCGAGCACCGAGTTGGAGGACGGCGTGATCATGCCGAGACGCGTGCGCATGACCATATTCTACGACGCCTGCGCGAGGCGCGTCGACTCCTCGCGGATCAGGGCCAGGATGTGCCGCTTGGCGTCGTTGAATTCGGGGCTGGTGATGTCCCGCGGGCGCGGCAGGTCGAAATTGACGGCCTCGCGGATCCGGCCGGGCCGCTTCGTCATCACCACGATCTTGTTGCCGAGCACCAGCGCCTCGTCGACGCTGTGGGTAACGAACACGATGGTGCAGCGGCGCTTCTGCCAGATCGCGACCAGCTCCTCCTGCATTTCGAGCTTGGTCTGGGCGTCCAGCGCCGCGAACGGCTCGTCCATCAGGATGACGCTCGGGTTCATCAGGAGGGCGCGGGCGATGCCGACCCGCTGGTTCATGCCGCCGGACATCTCGGAGGGATGATGGTGCTCGAAACCGCTGAGGCCGACGAGATCGATGAACTCCATGGCGCGGTCGTAGCGCTCGGCCTTGGCGACGCCCTTGAGCTTGAGGTGGAAGGCGATGTTGTCGATCGCCGTCAGCCACGGCATCAGGGTCGGCTGCTGGAACACGACACCGCGGTCCGAGCCGGGCCGCTCCACCTGCTTGCCGCCAACCAGCGTGCGCCCGGAGGTCGCCTGCTCGAAACCGGCGATGATGTTGAGCAGGGTCGACTTGCCGCAGCCGGACGGACCGAGCAGACAGACGAAGTCATTGGCCTCAATGTCGAGATTGATGTTGTCCAGCGTCAGCAGGTCACGGCCGCGCCGCTTGTCCGAAAACACCTTGACGATGTTGCGAAGCTCGATTGCCGCCATCAGCCTGCCCTGCCCTGCACGGTGGTGGCCTGCTGCCAGCGCAGCGTGCGCGCCATGATCGCCTTGAGGCCGAGGTCGGAGAGATAGCCGAGCAGCCCGATCGAGATCATCGCCGCGAGCACGATGTCGTAGCGCAGGAAGTAATAGGAATCCCACAGCACGTAGCCGAGGCCGCTCTTCACCGCGACCATCTCGGCCGTGACCGTCAGCATCCAGGCCGATCCGACCGCGATGCGCAGGCCGGCGAAGATCGAGGGCAATGCCGCCGGCAGCACGATGTCGGTCAGCATCTGCCGCTGGCTCGCGCCCATCATCGCGCCGGCACGCACGAGATTGTGGTCCACGGTCTTCACGCCGTGAATGCTGTTCATCAGCACGGGGAAGAAGGCGCCGAGGAACACGAGGAAGATCGCCGGCTTGTCGGCGATGCCGAACCAGATGATCGCCAGCGGAATCCAGGACACTGGCGGGATCGGCCGCAGCATCTGGAGCGTCGGCTCCAGCGTTTTCTCGAACAGACGCGACCAGCCGATCGCGACACCGGCGAGGATTCCCAGCAGGCTTGCCAGCGCAAAGCCGCCGAAGACGCGCAAGGCGCTGGCGAGCGCATCGCGCAGCCAGTGGCCCGAATAGGTCTGCGTGGTCTCGTCGAAGCCGAACACCCAGTCGCCGAGCGCATGCAGCACCGCGCTCGGCGCCGGCAGCAGCGCCGGCGGCAGCATGCCGCTGCGGGCAAAGGCCTCCCAACCGGCGATCAGCAGCGCGGGGACGACGACGCGTTCGAGCCCCTGGAACGCCCGCGTCAGCCGGAACGCCGGCTTGGCCGGAGAGACGTCAGTAACCGAGGTCATTCTTGGCTTTTCCCGTGGCCTGCTCCAGGAACGAATAGTCCATGTTCTTCTCCGCTTCCGCGGAGACGTCCTTCGCAATGTATTTGAGGTCGCGCATCATCGCGGCAATCGCGAGCGTCTGCGAGCGATGGATCGCGGGATCCGGCGAGGCATTCTTCAGCGCTTCGGTCGCGACCGTCTTGTCGAGGCCGGTGAGCTTGTTGATGACGTCGATCCACGGCCCCTTGTCGGCGATCAGCTTGTTGTCGAGTTCGACCACGGCACTGACGACGCCCTGGACGCCGGCGCGCTGGCTCGCGATCACGTCGGAACGGGTGACGATCAGGTTGGTGAGATTCCCCGCGGCCTGGTCGTAGGGCAGCACAAAATGCTTGCCGGCGCCGGCGAGCCTGATCTGTGAGGCGAACGGCTCGACCGAGCAGATCATGTCGACCTCGCCGCGCTGCAGGGCTGCGAGATGGTCCGACGGATTGGGAATGTTGATGAACTGGATGTCCTTGTTGGGATCGACGCCCTGCTTGAGGAACGCACCGCGCATGTGGATGTCCTGCGCATTGCCGCGGGACGCTGCGACCTTCAGCGGCTGGCCGTCGCTCTTCGCTTTCGCAACGGTCGTCTTGAAAGTGGCCCAGTCCTCCGGCGGCAGGTTCAGCTTCGCGGAGGACAGGCATTCCGAGCCGCCATTGATCTGGCCGGACACGGCGACGACGTCGAAGCCTTTGTCGAGCGCCGTGATGTAGTGGAGGTAGGTGACCTGCGCGATGTCGATGCTCTTCGACACCAGCGCAGTGAGGACGTCATTGCCCGAGTTGAAGCCGGTCGCTTCGACCTCGACGTTCCTGGCCATGCCTGAAATCAGCGACATCGGCAGGCAGTGCGCGCATTTGGCGTAACCGAGCTTGATCTTGGCGGTCTGCGCGGAGGCGAGATCGCTTCCACCGAACATCGCCGCCATCACCACGAGGCCCAATCGCAAACTCGTCCGCATCGCTAACTCCGTTTCGAAGGCGCGAGGTCTCGCGCGTCGTCGGAGATCATCGGTCGGCCTTTGCGGCAGCGCAACGGGGATTCTGCATGCTGCATACAATTTGCGCGTTGTGCCATTGTTTTCAGCGAGATGCGTCGGTATTTTGGGCAGGTCAAAGGGCCGGAAACGGCTAAGATGAGCGCAAGCAGTGAGGCACGCGTGCAGCAGAAATCGGAAGCGCCGAAGGGACGAAAGTCGCCCAAACTCAAGCGGATGGGCCTGCATGAGCGCGCCGCCGCGCGGATGCGGACGATGATCATCCGCGGCGAGTTGCCACCGGGATCGCAGACCCAGGAAACCAGGCTGTCGAAGGAGCTGGGCGTCTCGCGCACGCCCTTGCGTGAGGCGATGAAGGTGCTGGCGGCGGAAGGGTTGATCGAGCTGCGCCCCAATCGCAGCCCTCGCATCGCCGACATCGCCGTCGACGGCATCTCGGAATTGTTCGAGGCGCTGGCCGGCATCGAGCGGCTGGCGGCGGAGCTTGCCGCGGAGCGCGCCACCGAGCGCGATCTCGCCCGCCTGCGCACGCTTCAGACCCGCATGGAGGGTCATCACCGCAACGGCAAGCTCGACGATTACTTCGCCATCAACGGCGAGATCCACAACACCATCGTCCGCATGGCGCGCAACACGCCGCTGCGCGAGGCGCACGAGACGCTGATCTCCCGCGCCGAACGCGCGCGCTACCTCGCACTCGGCGCTAACAGCCGCTGGAGCAATTCGGTCGACGAGCACGCCGACATCCTGGCAGCGCTCGAGGCGCGCGACAGCGAAGCGGCCGGCCGCCTGCTCGGCGCCCATGTCCGGCGCACCGGCACCGCCCTGCTCGAAGTCATCGCCACCTCTCAAGCCAAGCAGACGGCCGCGTGACCATGAAGCTGCTGCTGCTCAACCCCAACACCAGCACCGAAGTCACGCACCTGATGATGCGGGTCGGGCAGCGCGCCGCCTCCGCCGGGACCGAGCTGATCCCCTGCACCGCGACTCGCGGCCTGCCCTATATCGCGACGCGGACCGAGGCGCAGATCGGCGGCACTATTGCGCTGGAGATGCTGGCCGAACAGCACAACAAGGTCGATGCCGCGATCATCGCCGCCTTCGGCGATCCCGGCCTGTTCGCCGCGCGCGAAACCTTCGACATTCCCGTGGTCGGCATGGCGGAAGCGGCGATGCTGACGGCGTGCATGGCCGGCCGCCGCTTCGCCATCGTCACCTTCGCCCAGGCGCTGGGGCCCTGGTACGAAGAATGCGTCCGCGCCCACGGGCTGTGGGAGCGCTGCGCCGGCATCCGCATGCTCGACACGCCGTTCCAGGCGATCTCCGAGGTCGGCACCGAAAAGGAGGATGTGCTGGTCGATCTCGCGCAGCGCGCCATTGTCGAGGACGAGGCCGACGTGCTGATCTTCGCCGGCGCGCCGCTTTCGGGCCTTGCCGAACGCGTCGCCGACCGGATCCCCGTTCCTGTGGTCGATCAGGTCATTGCCGCCGTGAAACAGGCCGAGGCGCTGGTGGCGCTGCGCCTGCGCAAGGCGACGGTGGGCACGTTCCGCCGGCCCGCCGCCAAGCCGACCATCGGTCTTGCCGACGCGCTCGCCGCCCGGCTCGAGCATCGCGACAGCTGATCAGAGAGGCGGCCGGCGATGCGAAAAACCCAATTCGTTCTCGATGATACGGCCGAAGGCAAACAAGCGGGATTCGCATCCCGGCGGCGCGATGATCTGGATGCCGAACGGCAGCTCGTTCACTCCCCGAGGTGCCGGCAAGGTCAGGACCGGAAAGCCGACCAGCGACACGATGAAGGTGACGGCGAGATAGTCGATCGGCGTCTCCAGCGGAGCGCCGTCGATTGCGGTGACGTCGCTGATCTCGTTCGGCCAGGGCAGGACCGATGCCGCCGGCGCGACCAGGACGTCGGCGCGGGTGAACAGCTCGCGAAAGCTGCGGTAGATCGCCGTGCGGCGGCGCTCGGCGTTGAGATAATCCTCGGCGGAGAGTCTTGCGCCCGCCTCGATATTCCAGATCACGGTGGGCGTCAGCTCAGCGCGGCGCGTTCTCAGCAGATCACCATAAGCGTTGGCAATGTGAGCGGCGCGCAACGTCCGAAAGGTCTCGATCGCGCCGCCGCAATCGGGCGAGGCTGGCACGAGATCGGCAATGCGCGCGAGCTCCTCGCAGGCGGAGGCGAAGCGGGCTCGAACGTCGCGCGAAACCGGCGCGACGCCAAAGTCAGGCGTGACTGCGATCCGGGGACGTCCCGCAAGTGGCCGGTCGTCACTGACAACGCCGGCGGAGAGCGGATCGTGCGCGTCGCGTCCCCCGCATACCGACAGCGCAAGTTCGAGGTCGTCGACGCTGCGGGCGAGGAAGCCGTGGGTGGCGAGCATGTCCCAGCCGAGCGGACGGCGCGGCGACGGAATGCGGCCGGGCGTCGGCCGGATCGAGGCGACGTCGCAGAAGCTGGCGGGCGTCCGCACGGAGCCGCCGAAATCGGTGCCATGCGCCAGCGGCACCATGCCGGCCGCGACCGCAACGGCGGAGCCGCCGGACGATCCACCGGAGGTCAGCGCGGGATCGAAGGGATTGCGTGTCGGCCCGCACAACCGGTTGGTGCAGACCGCACCGAAGCCGAATTCCGGCGTGTTGGTCTTTCCCAGAATGATCGCACCGGCGCGCCGCAGCCGCGCGACCACGAGATCGTCCTCCACCGGAACGTGATCGCGGAACAGAGCCGATCCGTAAGTTGTCGTGAGCCCGCCGGTGTCGGTGAGGTCCTTGATCCCCATCGGCACCCCATGCAGGGGTCCGATCGGCGCGGGCGCCGCATCGCAGATTTCCGCCGCGCGGCGGGCGCCCTCGGCATCGACCGTTACGAACGCCGCCAATTGGGTATCGAGGCTCGCGATCCGCGCGAGATGCGCCTCGACGGCCTCACGCGAGGACAGTTCGCCCCTGGCGATGGCGCGCGCAAGCTCCGTGGCAGTGAGGTCGCAAACCGATGTCATCGGATCACCATGCCAAAACGCGCATCGAAAGGCGAGCGCTTCGGGCACGAGACTTGCTTTCTCCTCTGCAGCAACGGGAGGCAACACCATGGCTGATGCGCCACGCGGACGTTCGCTCGTCGTCGACGCCGTCACGCACCGCTATCCGAGCGGCGCACTCGCGGTCGAGAACATCAATCTCGACATCAAGGGCGGCGAGATCATCGCCCTGCTCGGCCCGTCAGGCTGCGGCAAGACCACCCTGCTGCGGATCATCGCCGGCTTCATTGCGCAGACGCAAGGGCGGGTCATCATCGGCGACGACGTCGTCGATACGCTGCCGCCGAACCGCCGCGCGGTCGGCATCGTGTTCCAGAACTACGCGCTGTTTCCGCACCTGTCGATCAGCGAGAACGTCGCCTACGGGCTCGCCGCGCGCGGCATCGACAAGGCGACGCGCCAGCGCGAGGCGCAGCGCCTGCTCGAGCTGGTGCAATTGCCTGCAATGGCCGAGCGGCTGCCGCGGCAGCTCTCCGGCGGTCAGCAGCAGCGCGTCGCGCTGGCCCGCGCGCTCGCGATCAAGCCGTCGATCCTGCTGCTTGACGAGCCCTTTGCGGCGCTCGACAAGAATTTGCGGCTCGACATGCAGATCGAGGTCAAGCGGCTGCAACGCGTCTCCGGCATCACCACGCTGATCGTGACGCACGACCAGGAAGAGGCGCTGTCGATGGCCGATCGCGTCGCCGTGCTGAGCCACGGCAAGCTCGAGCAGTTCGGATCGCCGTCCGACGTCTACGACCGTCCGCAGACGCTGTTCGTCAACACCTTCGTCGGCTCGACCAACCGCATGCCCGGTGTCGTGGTCTCGGCGGACCGCACCGCCGCCAAGGTGCGTCTCGATGCCGGCGCGGAGATCATCGCACGGCCCGCCGGCGGCGCGCTCGCTGAAGGTGGCCGCGTCACCGTCTGCATCCGGCCAGAACACCTGCAATTCGTCGGCGACGAAACCGGCTTTGCCGGCGTGGTCGGCATGTCGCTGCCGCTCGGCGCCACCGTCGTGCACGAGGTCACGACCGCGGACGGCTCCGGCGTCAAGGTCTCGCAGGCGCGCATCGGCGAGACGCGCGCGCTGGAGAACGGCGCCGCGGTGCGCCTCGCACCGCTCGCCCCGTCGCTCGCCAACGCCTTTGCCGCAACGCTTTAGATCCAGTCCATAGTTCACAAGGAGTTCGACATGATCCTCAACCGCCGAAGCCTGATGACGACCGCACTCACACTCGGCGCCATGAAGGCGTTTCCCGGCCTGAGCTTCGCGCAGGCCCGCCCGCTGGTGTTTGCGACCTTCACCGGAAGCTGGGAGGAGGCGCACAAGGCCGTGCTGGTGCCGGCCTTCCGCAAAGCCAACGCGGACGCCGCGATGGTGCTCGATCCCATGCTCTCGGTCGACCAGATCGCGAAGGTCAATGCCGCCAAGGCCAATCCGCCGATCGACGTCATGCTGCACGATCCCGGCCCCGCCCTCGTCGCGATCGGCCAGGACCTCGTCGAGCCCTATCCGGTCGAGAAGAGCGCCTCTTACAAGGACCTGATCGTCGAGGCGCAGGAGCCGATGGGCCCCGCCCCGTTCTTCCAGGTCGTCGGCCTCACCTACAATCCGGAAGCCGTCAAGACGCCGCCGACCTCCTGGGCTGACCTCTGGAAGCCGGAATTCAAGGGCCGCGTCGGCATCACAAACCTCAACTCGACGCTCGGCACCGGATGGTTGGTCGAGATCGCCAAGATGCGCGGCGGCTCGGAGGCCAATGTCGATCCCGGCTTCAAGGCGCTGGAAGAGCTGAAGCCCAATCTCGCGGCCGTGGCTGCCAATCCCGGCGCGCTCGCCACCCTGTTCCAGCAAGGCCAGATCGACATCTCGCCCGGCAATTTCAACGCCATCCAGATCCTGAAAGCGCGCGGCGTGCCGGTCGAGTTCGTGGCCCCGAAGGAAGGCGCCATCGCCTTCAAGACCACGATCCACATCGTCAAGAACTCGCCGAACCGCGAGCTCGCCTTCAAGCTGATCGAGGCCGCGCTGACGCCGGAGGTGCAGACCACGCTGATGAACCCGCCCTACCTGATCGTGCCCACCAACTCCAAGGTGACGATGGGCGGCGAGATCGCGCGCGTGCTCGCCAAGGACACGGCCGAGCTGAAGCAGAAATTCGTGTTCCAGGACTGGAAGAAGATCAACGAACAGCGCTCGGCCTGGATCGAGCGTTTCAACCGCGAGATCAAGATCTGAGAGCGTTAAGGATCTAGCGATGGGCGCAGCGCCGGCATCACGGGACGTGACCTCCTACGGGATGGGATTGGCAGTGCCGCTGGCGCTGTTCTTCCTGGTCTTCTTCGTGGCGCCGCTGCTGCAACTGCTCTGGCTCTCGCTGCACAACGACACGGCCGGGCTCCATTGGGGGCTCGGCCAGTACCTGCACTTCCTCACCGATCCCTTCAGCTTAGGGGTGCTCGGCTCGACGCTGCTGCTCGGCGCCGAGGTGACGGCCGTGTGCCTCGTGCTCGGCTTTCCCATTGCATGGCTCTATCAGCGGGTCGGACCAAAGCTTCAGACCATTATCATCCTGATCGTGCTGCTGCCGCTCCTGACCAGCGTCGTGGTGCGCACCTTCGCCTGGATCGTCATCCTGGGCCGCCAGGGCATCATCAACGCGACGCTGCAATCGCTCGGCATTATCAATACGCCCTTGAAGGTGCTCTACACCCAGTTCGGCGTCGTGATTGCGCTGGCGCAGGTGCAGATGCCGCTGATGACGCTGCCTCTGATCACCGCGCTCGGCCGGATCGATCCCAATCTCGACGATGCCTCCTGCTCGCTCGGCGCCGGGAGCTGGCGCACCTTCTTCAGGATCGTGCTGCCGCTGTCGCTGCCGGGCGTGATCGCCGGCTGCACGCTGACCTATGCCGCCGCGATCACGGCGTTCATCACCCAGTCGCTGATCGGCGGCGGGCAGATGTTGTTCATGCCGATGTATCTCTATCAGCAGGCCTCGACGCTGCAGAACTGGCCCTTCGCATCCGCGATCTCGATCATCTTCCTGCTCGCCGTGCTCGCGGTCGTCTCCGTCTTCACCACGCTCGGCCGCCTATCGCGCGGCTATGGAGGTGCGTGATGGGCGGGCGCAAGCGCACCCTGGAGGCGATCAGCTTCGAGCTGGTCATGACCGTGATCGCGGTGATCGCGCTGATCATCATCATCGCGCCGTCGCTGGTGGTGCTGATCGTCTCCTTCACCAGCGGCTTCTCGCTGCGCTTCCCGCCGCCGGGTTATTCGCTGCGCTGGTACGCCGAACTGTGGAATGCCTGGCAGCTGCACTTCGCGGCCAAGAACAGCCTCATCGTCGCGCTGTGGGCGACGGGCCTGTCCGTCGTCCTCGGCGTCGCCGCAGCGCTTGCGATCTCGCGCTCGCGGACGCTGTCGGCACGGCTGCTCGATTCCCTGTTCATGTCGCCGCTGGTCCTGCCGGCGCTCGCCTTCGGGCTTGCCGCCCTGATGCTGTTCTCGCTGGTCGGCCTGCCGGTGTCGCCGCTGACGCTGGTGATCGGCCACACCGTGGTCTGCGTCCCCTATGTGGTGCGCAACACGGTCGCAGCGCTCGCCCAGTTGGAGCCGACCCTGCTGGAGAGCTCCGCGGTGCTGGGCGCAAGCCGGCTCTATACGTTCCGCCGGATCGTGCTGCCGCTGATCCGGCCCGGCATCATCGCAGGCGCCTTCATCGCCTTCATGTCGTCCTTCGACAACGTGCCGGTGTCGCTGTTCCTGCGCGATGCCGCCACCGACATGCTGCCGATCCGGATGTGGCAGGATCTCGAAGGCAAGTTGGATGTCACCATCGCCGCATTGTCGGGCGTGCTGATCATTGCGACCGTCGCGCTGGTCGCGGTCATGGAGCGCGTCACGGGCCTGTCGCGGCGGCTGACGAACTGATCAGGCGCCGCGGAACAACGAATAGCCCCAGCGCGTGAATTTCAGCGGCAGATGAAAATGCTCGTCGACATCCTTGATGCGGAAGCGGAACGGCGTCACCGTGAGAAAACCGCCGCTGTCCGCAAAGAACTCGCCGAGATGAAACAGGACCTCGTACTCGCCGGCCGTCACGCCGGCGCCTTGCGCAATGGGGTGATCGAGCACGCCATTGGCGCCGAGCCGCCCGTCGGCGATGCGCGAGGAGTCGGGATCGATCCGCCAGATTTCGACGCGCAGCCCCTGCGCGGGCCGTCCGCTTGCCACATCGACCGCGTGAATGGAAATGCCGCCTGCCACCATGTTCCTCCGCTGAGCGCGCCGCCATGATAGACGGAAACGCTGCCGTTCGGCCAGCACTGCTGCCAGCCCTGGGCGCGATGACCTGGCTCCAGGCGTTGGTGGCGCTCGCTTTATTCGCGCCCGGCGTGGTCGCGCCGCGCGCCCATATCGAGGTCTGGCAGCTCTCGATGTTCTCATGCGCGGTGTTCGCGGTCGGAATCCCCGCCTCGTTCTGGGGCGGCGGCTTCATCGCGCGGGTTGGCTCGCTGCGGATCGCGAGCCTGTGCGCAGCGGCCATCGTCATCGGCATGGCACTGGCTTCACTCGGATCGAGCGCCGCCCTGCTGGCCGCAGGCCTCTGCCTCGGCCTCGCCATGGGGCCCGAGACGCCCGCAAGCGCGGCGCTGCTGGCGCGGCTGGTGACCGCCGAGCGCCGCGCCTTCGTCTTCTCGGTGCGCCAGACCGGCAACCAGATCGGCGCGGTCTGCGGCTCGCTGGCTCTGCCCGCGATCGCCATCGCGTTCGGCCCGGCCTGGTGCTATGCGGGCGTTGCTGCCTGCGCGCTGCTGGCGATCGCGCTGTTCGAACGGCTGCGGCCGGCCTATGCCGGCAAGATCGTCCCGCCGCCAGAGCTCGATCTGCGCGCACGGCTGGCGCTGGTGACCGCGGACCGGCGCATCGCGATGCTGGCGCTGGCCTCGATGCCGTTCAGCGCCATGCAGGTGTCGCTCAACACGGTCTTCGTCACGCTCGGCACGCGCGAGCTTGGCCTTGGCCATATCGAGGCCGGCATGGCGCTCGCCTGCGCGCAAGCCGGCGGCCTCGTCGGCCGGCTCGGCTGGGGCTTTGTGGCGATGCGCCTCGATGCTTCGCGCATGGTGCTCATCGTCATCGGCCTCGGCATGGCCTTCTGCGCCGCGCTGCTCGGCCTCGACGGCGGATCGCTCAGCCGCACCTGGCAGTTCGCAGTTGCTGCGCTGTTCGGCCTGACAGCGTCGGGCTGGAACGGTGTCTTCATCGCCGAGATCGCGCGCCTCGCGCCGCAGGACCGGATCGGCGAGACCACCGGCGCGGTGCTGACCGCGTCCTATGCCGGCCTGCTGGCGGCGCCGGCGCTGGTGTCGATATTGGATGGCGCAGCCAGCCTCGGCGCAGCGTTCTTTGCCTTGGCGTGTCTTGCCCTCTGCGGCACATTGGCGCTGATGTGGGGAGGCCATGACAAAGCCAGCACGTAGTGCCCGCGACATCGCGGCGGATGTCGGGGCCGGACGGACAAGCGCCGCCGAGACCGCAAAGGCCGCGCTCGCGCGGATCGAGGCAGCCAAGGCCTTAAACGCGGTCGTCACGACCGATCCCGCACGCACCCTCGCCGAGGCCGCGGCGATCGACGATCGCCTGCGTGCCGGCGAGACGATGCCGCTCGCCGGCGTCCCCATCGTCGTCAAGGACAACATCTGGGCCAGCGGCTGGCGTGTGACGCAGGGCTCGCGGCTGTTCGCCGATTTCATCGCGTCACAGGATGCGATTGCGATCGAACGGCTGCGCAAGGCCGGCGCGGTCATCGTCGGCATCGGCGCAACCTCCGAATTCGCCAGCAAGGGCGTCACGACCTCTCCTCTCTTCGGGCCCACGCGGCATCCGCTCGATCCTACGCTGACGCCCGGTGGCTCATCCGGCGGTCCGGCCGCCGCCGTCGCAGCCGGCCTCGTGCCGCTCGCAATCGGCACCGATGCGGGCGGCTCCAGCCGCAGGCCGCCGGCCCATGTCGGCGTCACCGGTTTCAAGCCGTCCTATGGCGCGATCCCCTATGGGCCCGGTTTCGCCGAGCCCTTCTTCGGCCTCTCCGTCATCGCACCGATCGCGGCCGATGTTGCCGATGTCGCGCTGGCGTTCGAGACGATGGCCGGCATCGATCCGCGCGATCCCGATTCCGCCGTCATCGCGCGAGAACCCGATGACATCGCGCGCCTTCGCATCGCGTTCTCGCCACGCCTTGGGCTCGACGTCGCGGTCGATGACGTAGTCGCCAACGGGCTCGTTTCCGCAGTGGCGCGTCTCTCCGCCGCAGGCCTCGGCATCACGCAGCGCGATCCCATCTGGCCGGCGGGTGCGACGGAAGAGTCCCTCATGCCGCTTCAGCATGCCGGCCTCGCTGCGCTCTTTGGCGACGCCTTTCGCAAGGATCCGACTGTCTTCGATCCTGACATCGCCAAGCAGATCGAGCGGGGACTCACCTGGTCAGGCGCGGACGTCGCGCGCGCGCTGCTTGCGAGCACCGCAATCGCCAATGCCTTCGCGGCCTTCTTCGCCGAGGTCGATCTGCTGCTGGCGCCCACGGTCCCCTGCGTTGCATGGCCGTTCACCCAGCTGGGGCCTGATATGATCGGCGGCCGCCCCGCGAGCCCGCGCGGGCATGCGGTGTTCACGCCGTTCGTCAATCACGCGAGGTTACCGGCGATCTCGCTTCCATGCGGGGCCGACGCCCGCGGGCTTCCGTTCGGCCTCCAGATCATCGCCCGGCGCGGCCAGGACCGCACGCTGCTGCGCGCCGCACAGCAGATCGAGGCGCTGTTGCAGCGTCCAGCGGCGATTTCGGAATAATAGCAGAATACCCCTGTTTTGCCCGACGGGTCAATTGACGTCGACACCTGCGTAAGCCGTTGATTCAATTATCACCGGCTACTGTGCATGGGGTTGTTTTCGCACTTTTTGTTTGATCGGGCGCCGCGCGAGCAAGTCTAGCTGGCGAAAGACAGACGCAGCCGTCGCCAGCCGATGACAATTCCGGTGATCGAGAACACCAGCCCGAGCGCGCAGAGACCGACGATCAGGACATCGCGCAAACGCGGATGCGCCAGCAGGACCGGAAAATCAAGCGTGTGGAGCGCGCCGTAGAACCAGCGATAGGCACGCCGCGATGCATCCAGCCTTTGCAGGACGCTGCCGTCGGCGCTGTCGATGTCGAACCAGACGTCGCCGCAGCGGGCACGGTAGACCGGTGCCCCCGGGACGATGGATTGCGCGGGATAATCGTCATTGACCGCAACAACGGACGGCGCGCCGCAGCCTGCCGCGAGCCGCGTCATCAAACTCTCGACCTCCTGCGCGCTGAGGAATTCCGATTCTCCGCCGTTGGGCCGGACCAGAATCTGCTTGTCGAGACCAATCCGCTCGCGTCGATAGACCATGCCGTTAAAGCCAAGCCATTCGACTTCGCGGGCTAAGGACGATACCGGCTTCCGATCGAGCGAGGCGGCCGTCTTCCAGTCCGGCAAGGCGTTCGTCACGCCGGCCTCCGCGGGGCTCAACTGCCCGCGCGAGAACAGCCGGCCGTGATCCATCGAGAGCCAGCCGCTGAAGATCCAGGTCAGCACGAAGGCTGTTGCCACCAGGCCGACGATGTGATGCAGAGCATGCCAGCCGCGATAGGGCGAGAAGAACTGACGTCCCTGTAGCCTCATCCGCGCGATCCCGAGCACCGCCCCCAACATCGCTGCGATCAGGGCCAGCAGCGATAGCGTCCAGACCACGCCGTCCCACAGCGCCCAGTTGCTCCTCAGAACCGTCGGGTAGATCCAGTGCAGCACGCTGCCGACGAGATTCCAGCCGCGCTCGCTCCGCGTCGTATCCAGGACGATTTCACCAGTACGCGACGAGACGTAGACCTCCGTCCCGGCGGCATCGCCAAGGGCCACGCGAAACAGCGGTCGGTGGCGATCAAAGCCGTTCGGTACGCTCCATTGATCGTAGTCCGCGTGCGCAACGATCGTCGCATGCGCGGCATCCAGCCCGCGCTGGCGCGCATGCGCCTGCACGATGGCGAGCGCGACCTCGGGCGACGACGCCGATGCATCCCGTCCGTCGGAAGCGCGGACCGCGCGCGAGCGTGAGGGCCCCGACACGACATAGACGGATCCATCGCTCCGCTGAATCAGGCGCAGGCGCGTAGCATCGGCGATTCCACTCGCAGCCACGGCATCGGCAACCGCCATGGTGGCCTGCACGCGCACGACCGGCGCAAGGCCGGCAAAACGTTCCGCTTCCGTCAATGACGGAAACGGAACGAAATGCATCACGATACCCGTCGCGAACCACATCGCGAACAGCAGGCAGAACGTGATCCCGAGCCAGCGATGCAGCAGGACGATCGCGCCCATCATGCGCTCAGCGTCCTACCATTTGAACGCCGCCGAGATCTCGTAGGTGCGCGGCGCGCCCAGGAGGATCTGGCCGGGATAGAACGGATCGCCCCAGATCGCGTAGCGCTTGTCGGTGAAGTTGCGCACCCGGAAGGTCAGGCGGGCCTGATCGACGGCATTGAACACCGTCTTGGGAATGTCGACGAAGGCGTAGACGTCGCCGACCGTGTAGGCGTTCATCGTCACCGTGTTGGCGTCGGTGTTGTAGCGGTCGCCGACGTGACGGCCGACGATGCCGAGCTCCACCGGCCACGGCGTGAAGAACCGGTACGACGCACCAGCATTCGCGACGATGCGCGGCACGTTCGGCGGCGTGTTGCCCGAGAACGAGCCGCCGACGAAATTGTAGTCGGCATAGCGCGCATCGACATAGGCGATGTTGCCCCATAGCCGGAGGGGCTCGATCGGCCGCACCGAGGCGGCGAGCTCGACGCCCTTCGATTCCTGTCGCCCGGCGATGTTGAGCGCCATGCCGCCGGCCGCGGCATAGACGTTCTTGCGCAGGATATCGTAGGCCGAGAACGACCATTCCGCCCGGTTGTCCCAGAACAGATGCTTGACGCCGGTCTCGTAGGTGCGCGACGTCGTCAGATCCAGCGGCTGGGTCGGCAACAGCAGGAAGATGTTGTTGGCGGAAACGTCGGCACCGGTGGCATACTGGCTGAAGAAGGTCAGGCCGGGCACGGCCTCCCAGGTGTAGCCGATGCGACCCGTCACCGGCGCCCAGTCCTTCGTGAACGGAAAGCCCGCGTTCACTAGACCGTTCTGGTCGGTCGAGTTGCGGTCGAGCCCGATATGTTCGACGCGGAGGCCGCCGATCAGCGCGAAGGTCCGCGTCAGCTTCAGCCGGTCCTCGAACGACAGCGCCTCGTTGTCGATGCGCGCGGTCTGCTGCTTGGTCGTGAGATCGCCGTAGAAGCCACGAACAGGATCGACCAGAGAGACGAAATCCTCCGGGAAATTTGCGGCGCCCGGCCTGACGAAATCGAGATAACTCGACGACAGCGTGGTGACTAGACGGTTGTCAAAGCCGGCGATGTTCGCATCCCAAGTCAGGTCGGTGATGTTGCCGACGAGCCGCTGGCTGTGTGCGACGTAAAAACGGCTGCGGTCGACCGTGTTCATGTGCGGGCCGGGATTCGTGGTGAACGCCTCGACCTCGTTGTTGAACCACGAACGTTCCGCGCCGTAGGCATAGGCCTGACTTTTCAGCATCAGGTCGGGCGCAAGCTTCAGCTCGAACCCGCCGCGCAGCCAAACCTCTTGCGCCACGTTGCGGTTGTCGAGCACGTTGTAGTTGGTGTTGAACGTGCGATCGTCGATCGTAATTGATCCAAGATTCGATTTAGTGAAGTCCGACACGTAAGTACCCGATACGATGCCGCTCGTCGCATGCGAGCCACTGAAAGCGGCCGGCACCAGCGGCGCGCCCCAATAGGCCTTTCCGCGATCCTCGCGGTACTCGATCGCGCCCCAGACCTTGAGACTGTCGGAGACGCGGTAGTTGAGCTGGCCAGACACGTCGAGCGTCTTGGTATTGGTGTCGTCGACAAAACCGTTGAGCGAGGAGCGGCTGATGTCGAAGCGGTAGTCGAGGCCCTGGACGTTGGTGCTGCCGCCCGAGCCGTAATGGGTACGGAACGAGTTCAGGGAGTCGTACGAGAAGTCCGCCTCGTTGCGGATCGCTCCGGTGTGTGGCTGCTTTGTGACGAAGTTGATAGCCCCGCCGGCGGCGCCCTCGCCCGAGATCAGCGAGGCCGGGCCCTTCAGGAATTCGACGGCCTCCAGATTGGCCGTGTCCATGATCCGCGAGGTCATGTTCTGCGGGCCGATCTTGATGCCGTTATAGAGCGTGTTGATCTGGCTGTTGGTGAAGCCGCGCATCGAGAAACCCGCCGGCTCCCCCGGACTATCGCCGGAGGTCACGCCGACCGCACCTTGGGCCACCTCGGACACGGTGCGATAGCCCTGCTCGCGCATGGTCTCGGCTGAGATCACCTCGACGGTCGCCGGCGTCTCGCGCACGGTGAGGCCGAGACGCGAGGCGCTTTCGGCCACCGCATTGCTGTTGAGCGGCGTTGGCGCCGCCGCGGCCGGCACGGCAGGCTTGGGCGCCGCCGATGCGGCCGCTGACCGGCGCGGCGTTGCGCGGCGCGCACTCTGCGCGTCCCGCCCGGCCGGCTTTGCCTGCTTGCGGGATTGGTTGGGCGACACCTCGACGGGTGGCAGCGGTTCGCGGACCTGCTGCGCCAGCGCGGCGGGCAGATCGGCGACTGTAAACGACGTGAAAGCAGCGGAGGCGAGCAGGAAACGGCGCGATCGTCCAAGACGGATAGAAGACACAGCGGGACCTCGGTATGACGTCAGTGGCACGTCACAGCGAACGAGGTCTCACCTTTGGCTTGTCAGCCGTCCGATGAAGCCGAATGTCTGTACTCCCCGACCGACATCTTCGCGTGTGACCACGGCTGACGGCAGGTCTCCTGGCTCGCGGGTCGTCACCACTTCGTCGCCTTCCCGGGACCGAGGACCCAGTGGCTTCTGACGAAGGATTATCCGCTTACAGTTGCGGGGGCAGCCGCGGCGTTGGGGAAACATCCCCGCACCGCATTCCCTTTTCATCCCCTCTCGGGGGAAACCGTCGCGAGCATCTAGGATTACGATCGAGACAGAGTCAATGTGCCAGTTGCGGCGTTATTGCCACAGCGACCAACTTCCTTGGAGATGAGCATGGAAGGCAAGACCTTCCTCTGGCTGATCCGTCATGCGCCCGTCGCCGGCGTCGCGGGGACGATCCACGCGCCGGACGCGCCCGCCGATCTCGGCGATCGCGCGCAACTGGAGGCGCTGCGGCAGCGCTTGCCGCAGGACTCTGCGAGCTATGCCAGCCCGTCGCGGCGCACGGTCGAGACCGCGCGCGTGCTGGGGCTCGAACCGGAGCTGGTGGGCGAGTTCAGCGAGCAGGATTTTGGCGATTGGACCGGCCGGCGGCATGATGAACTCGCAGCGACCGGTGGCGATGCCTACGCGCAATTCTGGGACGATCCGGCGCACGCACGACCACCGGGAGGTGAAAGCTTTGAGGACCAGGTCGCGCGCGTGCGACGTGGGCTGTCACGAATCGAAGCTGGACGCGCAACGCTCGTCGTGCATTCCGGCACGATCCGCGCCGCACTGTGCATCGCGCTGGATCTTGCGCCGCAAGCTGCCCTGCGCTTCGTGATCGATCCGCTGTCGCTCACCAGGATCGACCGGCTCGCGACCGGCTGGCGCGTCGTGTCGGTCAATCAGCGCGTGGCGTGAGCCGGATCAGGCCGGGCGATCCGGCACATTGGCCTGCGCGAAGGTCGCCATGCCGTTGTGAAGGCTACAGGCGAGCCGTACCAGCGGCAGCGCGATGGCAGCGCCCGATCCCTCCCCGAGCCTGAGATCGAGGCTGATCAGCGGCTGCACGTTCAGGGCGCGAAGCATCAGCCGATGCCCCTGCTCCGCCGATTGATGCGACGGCAAAAGGAACGGCTGGCACGACGGATTGAGCCGCACGGCCGCCAGTGCCGCGACCGACACGATGAAGCCGTCGATCAATACAGGGATGCGGCGCTGCGCGGCCGCAATGATGGCGCCGCAGATGGCCGCGATCTCGAGGCCGCCGACGGCGCACAGGATTTTTTCAGGCGACGCAGCCGCAACGCCATGGCGCGCAATCGCGGCATCGATCACGCGCGCCTTGTGCGCACGGCCGGCCGCATCGACGCCGGTCCCGCTGCCCGCGATTTCCTCGGCGCTCACGCCGAGCAGGCTCGCCGCGATCGCCGCCGAGGTCGTGGTGTTGCCGATGCCCATCTCGCCGAAGATCAGAAGATCGGGCTGGCTGGCTTCCGCGCGCGCGACGGCGCGCTGACCGGCTTCGAAGGCGAAGGCCAGCTCGGACGGTGTGAGCGCAGCCTCGACACTGAAATCGCGAGTGCCGCTGCGCGGCTTGTCGATGACGATGCCCGCTACCGCCTCCGGCGCCAACGTGCCGGCGTCAACCACCTCCAGGCTCGAACCAAGCTCACGCGCCAGCACCGAGATAGCCGCCCCACCGGAGGCAAAATTCGCCATCATCGCGATGGTCACTGCTTGCGGATAGGCCGACACGCCTTGCGCGACGATGCCGTGATCACCGGCGAAAATGATGATCGGCACGCGTGCCGCGCGTGGCTGCTTGGTCGCCTGCAGGCCCGCGAGCTCGATCGCGAGCTGCTCGAGCCGGCCGAGCGCGCCCGTCGGCTTCGTCAGTTGCGCCTGCCGCGCGATCGCCGCCTCGCGATGGGCCGCGGAGATATCGGGGCACTTTTGGTAGACCCATTCGGGGAGCATGCTGCCTCGCTTACGGCCTGCGCTTGAGAATGTAGCTGTCCATGATCCAGCCATGCCGCTCGCGCGCCTCCTGCCGCAGCGCGGCGATGCGCGGGCCCACCTCGGCCAGCGCACCGGACATGATGATCTGATCGGGCATGCCGAGATAAGCGCCCCACCAGATGTCGAGCCCGGCCGGATCGAGCGACTTGAACGCGGTGCCGCCATCGAGCATCACGACCACGGTGTCGACGCCCTGCGGCCAGCCGCCCTCACGCAAGCGCCTTCCCGTCGTAACCAGAAAGGGCTCGCCGATGTCGTTGAGCGGCAGCGCATGCGCCGCGCACAGCGCCTGGATCGACGTGATACCGGGAATGACCTCGATCTCCGGCAGGGGATCGAGCCGTCGCGCAATGCGCAGCGAGGAATCGTAGAGCGAAGGATCGCCCCAGATCAGCAGCGCGACCCTGCCGTCACCTTCGAGATGGCTTGCGATTGTCTGCGACCAAATCGCCGCAACCGCATCGTGCCAATCGTCGACGCCCTTGCGGTAGTCCGCCTCGCCCGCATCGCGCACGGGAAGATCGAACTCGGCGATGCGCGTGGTGTCGCTGCTGAGCACATCCGCGCAGATCGTCCGCCTGAGATCGGCGAGATCGGATTTCGCCGTCCCCTTGCGCGGGATCAGGACGAGATCGGCCGCGTTGATGGCGCGGGTCGCGGCGCGCGTGAGCTGCTCGGGATCGCCGCAACCGATGCCTATCAGGGAGAGCGTGAGCATCACGTTCGCGAAGGGCGGCCATCACGGCCGCCCTTTCGCTTGTCTCTCAAGCCGCGTTGTGCAGGCGCGGGGTCACGAGGCCGGGCGCGGTGACGCCGCGCAGCGACTTCGCCAGCGCCAGCACGGCGAGATCGGCCAGCGGCTCGATCACGATGACGAGCGCATACGAGGCCGCGAAGGTCGCGATGTTGACGAGGTTGGTCACGGCAAAACCGGAGCCATAGAGCGCCCAGAACGCCACCCAGGCGATGACGCCGGCCTGATAGGTCGTCGAAAGCGCCAGCGCCTGGCGATACCTGAGATCGACATAGGCGGTGTTGCGGGCAATGATCCGCGTGGCGATCGCCTGGATCGCAAACAGCGGCACCAGCAGCGTGGTGACGTTCATGCCGTATTGCGGCAGGTCGGCCGGCTCGAAGAGCACGCCCTGGAACAGGAGTCCGAGCGCGAGGCCGAAGGCCGCGGGCGCAGCACCGAACAGCAGGAACAAGGTCGAGCCGAGGATGAAGTGCACTTCGGACACGCCGACCGGGAAGTGCGGCAGGATCTCGAAGAAGGTGAACACGAGGCCGGTGGTGGCGAGTGTCCGCGCCGCGAACGACGTGATGCCCTGCTCGCGCACGGTCTCGGCCGCGAGCTTCAGCGCAACGCCGCCTGCGGCGATGCCGGTTGCGTAACTCAACACGAGCTTGGCGCCCGTCACGACTCCGGGTTCGATATGCATGGCTCAAATCCTTCCTGCCGTCACACCCGACGGCCTTGGCCTCAAAACGTGCACGGCCGGTCTCCTGGCTCGCGGTTCAGTGGGGATCTCCGGCCTTCCCGAGCCTTGCGGCCCAGTGGCGGTTCGGAGCCCCTCACCGCTTACAGTCGCGGGGGCGGCTGGGGTTTCGGGCGCCGCAACTGGGTCCGCCCATCCCCATTCCCGATTATGCTCCGGCGCTTTGCGCCGCATCGAGCACCATGCCCGTCCTGTGTGCCCCTTTCGCCAGCCGGGCGTCAAGGGCTGAAGAGCGACGGAAGCCATCATGACGGGTATTCTCCCGCCAGTGCGCCGAACAGGATCACCGCGGCCGTCGAGGCCGCCCCGCCCCGCGCAAGCTGCTCGGCAAGCTCGACAATGGTGGTGCGGACCAGCCGCTCGTCGGGACGCCCGAGGGATTCGGCGAACAGCGCCGGGGTGGTCGGCGCGAGGCCGTGCGCGATCAATTTTGCGGCAAGGGCCGGAAAGGTGCGGCGGCCCATATAGACCACGGTCGTCGCCTCCGGGTCGGCCAGCGCCGCCCAGTTCAGGTTTTGCGGCAACTCGCCGGTGACGTCGGCCCCGGTCACGAACTGCACCCGGCGCGAAGTGTGGCGCCGGGTCAGGGGTATGCCGGCTTGCGCAGCGGCCACGCAGGCCGAGGTGACGCCGGGAACGATCTCGTAGCCGATGCCGGCTTCGCGCAACGTTTCGAGCTCCTCTTCGAGCCGTCCAAAGATGCCGGCATCGCCGGACTTCAACCGCACCACGCGCGCGCCAGTCGCGGCATAGTCGACCAGCAGGCGGTTGACGTGATGCTGCTTGGTCGAGGGCCGCCCGGCCCGCTTCCCGACCGCAACGAGATTGGCGCCTGGACGGGCGAGATCGAGGATCGCGCCGGACGCGAGGTCGTCATAGAGCACGACGTCGGCCTCGCGTAACCGCGCGGCCCCCCTAAGCGTGAGAAGCTCGGGGTCGCCGGGACCGGCAGAGATGAAGGAGACAAAACCGCTCACCGGTCCTCCGCGATCAAATGGAAGAACGTGCCGGTGGCATTGCCCCGGCGCGAACCGGTCTCGGCGATGACCGCACCGGTCGCGTCATGCACGACCGCGAGCGGCGTGTCGGGCTGGGCGGCAATCGTCGAATAGTGGAACTCATGGCCGCGCAGGCGTGCGCCGGCGCGATGTCCCGGCATCGGCGCGGCGAGTTCGGCGAGACGATAGCCCAGATGCATGCGGCGCTTGGCAAAGCTGGTCTCCAGGCCGAGCAGGCCCGCCATCTCATGGCAGACACCGTCGGCATCGGTCAAAGCGGTTCCCAGCACCATATAGCCTCCGCATTCACCGTGCACGGGTCGCGTCTCGGCGAAGGCGCGCAGGCCGCTGCGAAAGCGCGCGTTGGCCGCGATCTTCCCGGCATGAAGCTCGGGATAGCCGCCGGGCAGCCAGCAGACATCGGCGCTCGCGTCGGGCGCTTCATCGGCAAGCGGCGAGAAGGTCGAGATGTCGGCGCCCGCCGCGCGCCAGGCTTCCAGCATATGCGGGTAGACGAAGGAGAACGCGGCATCGCGCGCAAGCGCAATGCGCTGCCCGGGCGGCGTCACGTTCACCCCGTTCGCAGCGGGTTGCGGCGACCAGCTGGCTGCCGATCGCAACACCGCATCGAGATCGACATGCTCGGCGACGAAGCGCGCGGCCTCGTCGATCAGCTTGCCGATCTCGGCCTGCTCCTCGGCCTGCACCAGGCCGAGATGCCGCTTCGGCAGGTTGATCTCGGCATGGCGCGGCAGCGCGCCGAACACCGCAATGCCGGCGTCGTCGAGCGCACGCCGTACGAGATCTTCATGGCGCTGGCTGGCGACCCGGTTGAGCGCGACGCCGGCAAGGCGCACGCCAGGACGGTAGTCGCGGAGGCCCGCCGCGATCGCCGCGGCCGTCTGCGCTTGTCCCGAGGGATCGATCACCAGCAGCACCGGCCAGCCCAGCATCTCCGCAATGTCGGCGGTGGCGCCGGTACCCGAGACGCCACGCGCGGCGACGCCGTCGAACAGACCCATCGAACCTTCTGCGAGGACAACGTCAGCGTCCGCGCCGCGGCTGACGAGATGGCTGATCGTCGCCCGATCCATCGCCCAGCTATCGACATTGACGGAGGCGCGGCCCGTAGCGGCCGCGTGAAAGGCGGGATCGATATAGTCGGGCCCGCTCTTGAAGCACTGCACGTTCAATCCGCGATTGCGCCAGGCGCGCGCGAGCGCCAGCGTCAGCGTCGTCTTGCCGACACCGGAGGCAGGCGCGGAGATGACGAGCCCTACCGGCATCAGGAGGCCTCCGAAAAGCGCGGCTCGGCTCCGACCGGCCGATAGCGGCGATCGTAATCGGCGGCATAGAGACGGCTCTCGTCGAAATCAGCCGAGCCCAATGTCTTGCCGACCAGAATGAGCGCGGTGCGCTCCATCTCGCTGCCGACAGCCGCATCGAGCGTTGCAAGCGTGGCGCGGACGATGCGTTGGTCCGGCCAGCTTGCGCGCCAGACCACGGCGACCGGGCAGTCCGCGCCGTAGTGAGGCATCAGCTCCGCAATCACCTGGTCGAGCAGATGGATCGAAAGGTGAATGGCAAGTACGGCGCCGGTGGCGGCGAAGGCGGCGAGCTTCTCGCCCTCGGGCATCGCGCTGGCGCGCCCCGGCGTACGCGTCAGCACGACGGTCTGTGCGAGCCCGGGCAAAGTCAACTCCGCTTCGAGCGCGGCCGCGGCGGCGGAGAAGGACGGAACGCCGGGCGTCACGGTGAAGGAAATGTCGAGCGCACGGAGACGACGGAGCTGCTCGCCCATCGCCGACCAGATCGAGAGATCGCCGGAATGCAGGCGCGCGACGTCCTTGCCGTCGGCATGCGCGGCGGCGATCTCCGCGATGATCTCGTCGAGCGACAACGGTGCCGTGTTGACGATGCGCGCGCCCGGCGGGCAATGCGTCAGCACGCCCTCGGGCACCAGCGAGCCGGCATAGAGGCAGACCGGACAGGCCGCGATCAGGTCGCGCCCGCGCAACGTCAGCAGATCGGGAGCGCCTGGCCCGGCGCCGATGAAATGCACCGTCATGCGCCGTCTCCTTCCGCGATTGCGGCCGTCGCGGTGCGATCCTGCGAGACCGCCCGGGTCGCAATCAATCGGGCGCGAGGGCCGGCCGCAGCGAGTGCCGCGGCTTCGGCGACCGATCCCGTGCCGAACTTTTCCGTGATGAGTTTTGACTGCGTCGGCGTGTCGATGCCGGCAAGCACATCGGGCGGCACCGCCTTGATCGGCACACCGCATTCGCGCGCGAGCTGCTTCAATGCCTCCGCGTCGGCTTTGTCGCTGACGGTCGCCACCGCCGCAAGGCCCGCGGGACCGCCGGCCGCCAGCAGCGCCTCACGCAGCGAAGCCAGCGTGACATCCCGCCTGAATCCGAGCCCGGCAACCTTCATCGGACCGCACTCCACTGCACCACGGGACGCGCCGCCTCCCAGGACCGGTAGCGGCCGAGCGGGCCGGCATGGGCGATCTCGACCCGCATCAGCTCGCCGCCGTGGCGCCGGTGCAGTTCGCCAAGCAGCGCTTCCGTCTCCAGCGTCACCGCATGCGCAACGAGCCGTGTGCCCGGCGCAAGGAGCGGCCATATGGCGTCGAACATCGCGCCATCGAGACCACCGCCGATGAAGACGGCATCCGGCGCGTCCAGCCCAGCAAGAGCTTCGGGCGCGCTGCCTGTGACAACAGCGATCCGATGCGCCAATCCGAACGCCGACGCATTGCTGCGGATATTCGCGGCGCGATCCTCGCGCACCTCGATTGCCGTCGCCGTCCCGCCGCAGAGCGCCCACTCGACCGAGATCGAGCCCGAACCTGCGCCGATATCCCACAACCGCTCGCCCGGGCGCGGTGCCAGCGCCGAAAGCGCGAGCGCACGTACCGGCCGCTTGGTGATCTGGCCGTCATGGGCAAAGAGATCGTCTGAAAGTCCTGCGCTGCGAGGAATGCCCTGAGCTCCCCTCGCCTCCACGGCCACCGCGACCAGGTTTCCGGCGAGATCGCCGGCAAAGCCATCGGCGCGATGCTCCTTGATGCTTTCGCGCGGTCCGCCCAGCGCGACGAGCGTCCAGAATGCCGAGGCGCCCCATCCGCGCTCGCTCAGCCACTTTGCGAGGTCTCCCGCGGCCTTGCCGTCTCGCACGAGGCAAATGATGCGCGCGCCAGGTGCAAGGTGCGGCACGAGGCGCTCGAAGGGCGCAGCATGCAGACCGAGGCAGGCAACGGCTTCGAGGCGCCAGCCGAGCCGCGCGGCGGCAAGCGAGAATGTCGACGGCGCCGAATGTGCGACCCACTCGCCCGCCTCGAGCTTCTCGGCAAGGCTTGCGCCGGCGCCGTGCCAGAACGGATCGCCAGAGGCGAGCACCACCGTCGGCCGGCCGCGGCGGCTGAGCACGACCTCCGCATCGAACGGCACCGGCCACGGGTGGCCGTGCCCGGTCACACCCGCAAGCGCGAGGTGACGCTCGCCGCCGAAGACGGTTTCGGCTTCACGCAGCGCCTTTCGGCTTGCCTCGGACAGCCCGGCAAGGCCATCTTCGCCGATACCGATGATGGTCAGCCAGGGATCAGCCATGACACGCGCCCTCATTCTGGGCGGAACGAGCGATGCAAGCCAGCTTGCGGCGGAGATCGCGCGCGCCGGGCTTGATGCCGTCTATTCCTATGGCGGCCGCACCCGTGCGCCTGCCGAGCAGCCGCTGCCGACCCGCATCGGCGGCTTTGGTGGCGTGAGCGGGCTCGCCGATTACATGCGCCGCGAAGGCATCACGCATGTGATCGACGCGACGCATCCCTTTGCCGCCGAGATGAGCCGCAACGCCGTCGCGGCGTGCGCGGAAACGGGCACGCCGTTGATCGCGCTCGAACGCACCCCCTGGGCCAAGACGCCCGGTGACAACTGGATCGAGGTCGCCGACGTCAATGCCGCGGTCGCCGCTTTGCCCGAGTTGCCGGCAAAAGTGTTTCTCGCCATCGGCCGCCAGCACATCGCGCCGTTTGCGACCAAGCCGCAGCACGCCTACACGCTGCGCTTCGTCGATCCGCCCGACGCGCCGCTGCCCTTCGCCGCGGACGTGATTGTGTCGCGCGGACCGTTCACGCTCGATGGCGAGCTGAACATGCTGCGCACGCGCGGCATCATGTGGATCGTCGCCCGCAATTCCGGTGGCGATGGCGCGCGCGCCAAGATCGACGCGGCCCGCACGCGCGACCTGCCCGTGATCATGATCGCGCGGCCGGAGTTGCCCGGGCGCCAGCGGGTCGAGAGCGTGGCCGAGATCATGCAGTGGCTCGGTCATCGCACCTGCCTCGGCGCATAGACCCAACGGCCGACACGGCGCGTCTGCGAGTTACCGACGATCACCAGCGTGCGCATGTCGGCCATCTCGGACCGCGCGTCGTTGAGCGTGACGGTCTCGATCTTCTCGTCGGATGCGCTGATCGCGCGCGCAAAGATCACGAGCCGCTCGCCGCAGCCGGCGTCCTTCAGCACCGCAAGCGCTCGGCCAAAGCCTTCCGGCCGGCTCGCCGAACGCGGATTGTACAGCGCGATGGCAAAATCGGCTTCCGCCGCCAGCCGCAGGCGCTTCTCGATCAGCGCCCATGGCTTGAGATTGTCGGAGAGATTGATCGCGCAGAAATCATGGCCGAGCGGCGCGCCGGCCCGTGCGGCCGCCGCCAGCATTGCAGTGATGCCGGGCAGTACGCGGATCGGGAGTTCGCGATATTGCGGCGCCAGTTCGAGCGCCTCGAATACGGCCGACGCCATCGCGAACACGCCGGGGTCGCCGGAGGAGACGACGACGACCTGCCCGCCTTCGGCGGCCAGACGCAACGCCTCGCGCGCGCGTTGCAGCTCCTCGCGGTTGTCGGATGGATGCAGCGTGAGCCCCGGTCGCGGCGGCACGCGCGCGACATAGGGCGCGTAGCCCAGAATATCCGTCGCGGAGGCCAGAGCGGCGGAGACCTCGGGCGTCACTAGCGCGTCACTGCCCGGCCCGAGGCCCGCGATGGTCAGCGTGCCCGTCATTCGGCGGCGTCCAGATGCCGGCCCTTGCCATGCACGAGCACGATCGCGAAATAGGGGCAGTCGGCGGCATCGATCTCGGCGAGCCGCGCGACGCGCTCGCCCGGCATGGTGCCGCGCTCGACCAGCCAGGCATCGTCGAGCCGGCCGGCGGAAGCGAGCGCGCGCCGCACTTTCGCAAGATTGCGGCCGGTCTTCATGATGACCAGCGCATCGGAGTCCCGCATGCGGCGCTCGAGCTCGTCCTCCGCGAGCGTGCCCATCAATACCGTCGTCACGTCATCGCCGAGCGCGATCGGCTGTCCCACGGCATTCCAGCAGCCGACCATGCCGGGAATGCCGGCGATCACCTCGATCTCGACGCGTCCCTGCAAGCGCGTGTGCAGATGCATGAAGGAGCCATAGAAATAGGGATCGCCCTCGCAGAGCACGACCACGTCGACCGCGCGCGCCAGCCGCGCCAGGCGCTCGGCCCATTCGTCGTAGAAGCCCGCGAGCAGCTGGACATATTCGGCGCTGTCGAAGGCGATCTCGGTCGTAACCGGGTATTCCATGGGATATTCGGTGACGTCGCCGGCGAGCATGCCCTCGACGATACGGCGCGCCTGGCCCGGCCGACCCTTCTTGCGGAAATAGGCCACGTGCTGGGCGCCGCGCACGGTGCGATCGGCGCGCACGCTCATCATATCGGGATCACCGGGGCCGAGACCGCAGCAGATGATGCGTCCCATTCTATTCGCTCCGGCTCGCCAGCGCATTCACGGCGGCAACGGTGATCGCGGAGCCGCCGAGACGGCCCTCGACCGTCAGCGCCGGCACCGGCGGATCGGCCATCAGCGCAGCCTTGGATTCGGCCGCGCCGACGAAGCCGACGGGGCAGCCGATGATCGCCGCCGGCCGCGGGCAGTCGCGGTCCTCCAGCATGTTGAGGAGATGAAACAGCGCGGTCGGCGCGTTGCCGATCGCGACGATCGCGCCACCCAGATGCGGCCGCCACAGCTCAAGCGCCGCGGCCGAACGCGTGTTGCGCATGGATTGCGCCAGTGCCGGGACCGCAGCATCGCCTAGCGTGCAGATGACGGCATTGGCCGCGGGAAGTCGCGCGCGCGTAATTCCCTCGGAGACCATGCGCGCATCGCACAGGATCGGCGCTCCCTTCTGCAACGCCGCACGCGCGGCGGTCGCCATGCCTGATGTGAAGCGGACATGCGCTTCCAGGCCCACCATGCCGGCGGCATGGATCATCCGCACGACGACCTGTTCCTCATCGGGCGTGAAACGCGCAAGATCGGCCTCGGCCCGGATGGTCGCAAAGGATTGCCGGTAGATCGCCGCACCGTCGGTCTCGTAGATATGCGGCATCAGTGCCCTCCCATCAGGATGGAGGGATTGCCGACGATGTCGTCGCGGTTCAGGCCGCGCAGGATGGGCTCGTCGCGCGTCGACCCGCCGCGCACGAGATCGAAGCCGGCGCCGGTCGCGACCAGCGTAATCGCGGCCGCACCGGAATGAGCGCAGCCCTTGGCGCAGCCGGAGACGTGAAGCCGTGCGGCGGCGCCGATGTTCGGGGCGAGCGCTGCCGCCAGCGCGCGGGTATCGGCATGCGCCTCGCGGCAGCGCGGCGCGCCGCTACAGGCGATGACCCGTAGCGCCGGGTCGTAGGCCTCGGTGATGAGACCGGCCGTGGACGGCATCGTCCGCTTGCCTTCGCTCAGAACCATCCGCCACGGCGTCATGCGCAGCGCATGTCCGCAGCCGGCGAACCGGTTGAGCGTCGCATGCTGCATTTGCCCAAAGGCGACACCGACCATCGCGCCCTGCGGATAAAGGCCGGGACGCGCCGCAGCCATGATCGGCACCGGCTCGGCCTCGCCGCGCAACGCGTCAGGCAGGGCCGCGCCAGCAGCAAGATGTGTCGCCATCCGCCCTCGCCCGCCCGTGGCACCGCCTGATGTCACGAACCAATTTGCGAGCGCGAGCGCGGCGGTCACAGCCTCGCCGCGTCCAACGGAACGGCCGAGGCTGGCGCCATTGGCCCGCACCAGCAGTCCGCCGGCGCGGTCCCGCTCGATCCGCACATCCGCGGAATCGCCGGCAAGCACGCGCGAAGTGCCGTCATCGATGGCAAAGCCGAACTTCGTCGGAAGCGCGAGCGCGCTGTTCTCGAGCGCCTCCTCGAGCTCGGCGGCGAGCGCCTGGGTCTCGTCACCCGCGCGCCAGAACGGCGTCACCAGAATGTTGCGCCGGGATTCGGTGTCGGCGTCGGGATCGAGCAGTGCCAGTTGCGAAAGACCGTCGAGCAGCAGCCGGTGGCTGCTTTCGCTGACGCCTCTGATCTGGAGATTGGCGCGGCTGGTGACATCGATCAGGCCGTTGCCATGGCGTTCGGCCAGACGCGCCAGTCCGGAGATCTGCGCCGCATCGAGCCGGCCGCCGAACGGGCGCACGCGGACCACGAGCCCGTCGCCCGATTGCATCGGCCGCAGCGCGCCGGGGCACCAGCCCTTGACCCTGGCCGCACTCATGACGCCTCCCGCAACGCCGCCGCGATCGAATTGCGACGCGTTCGCCAGAGTGAAGCCTCGTGCAGACGGGTGAAGCACGTCTCCATCGCGGCGAGCGCCGCAGGATTTTCGCGGGTCATGAAGGCGCGGACGTCGTCGTTGCCGAGCGTCGCATCGTAATAGAGATCGAACAGATGCGGCGGTACGGCGTCCGCCAGATGGGCGAAGGCGGCCATGTGCTCGAGTGTGGCGGTGATCTCTGCCGCGCCGCGAAAACCGTGGCGCATCATACCGGCGATCCAGGCCGGATTGGCCGCACGCGCGCGGACCACGCGTGAGATTTCCTCGGTCAGCGTGCGCGCATGCGGCTGGTCGGGACGCGTCGCGTCGAGATGATAGAGCGACGGCGCATTCGCGCCGAGATGCGCGGCTGCCGCCGCAACGCCGGCTTCATGCGCGGCATAGTCGGCTGCGAGCAGAAGATCGGTCTCCGGCAAGTCCTGGACATGAACGAAAGCATCGGCCGAGGCGAGCCGCTTTTCGATGCCGGCGCGATCGGGCTTGATCGCGCCGTCTGCCGAGAACGCCCACGACGATGCCGACAGCCAGGCTTCGCCGGCCGCATCGCGCGTCTCGGGCGTGAAGGCATCAGGGATCGCCGAGAGGCCGACGCCGTATTGCCCGGGGCGCGGCGCGAACACGCGGGACGCACGGTGGCGATACGGATTCTCGTCGCCCTCCTCCTCGCGCGCGGCGAGCGCCTCGGCCGCAGCTTCGAACAATTGCGCAAGGCCGGAGAAGACATCGCGGAACAGGCCCGACACCCGCAGCGTGACGTCGATGCGAGGGCGCCCGAGCTCGGCCGGCGCGATGATGTCATAGCCGGTCACACGGCCGGAGGCGTGATCCCAGCGCGGTGCAAGCCCCGCCAGATGCAGCGCCATCGCGAACTCTTCGCCGGCGGTCCGCATCGTCGCCGAGCCCCAGAGATCGACCACGAGGCCCTTCGGCCAGTCGCCGTGATCCTGCAAGTGGCGGCGAAGCAGCTCTTCCGCGAGCTTGATGCCTTGCGCATGCGCCGACGGCGTCGGCACGGCGCGCGGATCGACGGCAAAGAGATTGCGTCCCGTCGGCAGCACGTCCTGGCGCCCGCGATAGGGTGACCCTGACGGCCCCGGTGCAATGCGCTTCCCCGCAAGTGCGGCACGCAGCGCGTTCCGTTCCGCTTCGCCGCAGGCGCCGCGGCCGAACACGTGCAGGCCGTCGCCGAACTGGCTTTCCTTGAGATCGCAGACAAAGCGATCGATCCGCGGGATCGCCTCGGCTGGTGCTGCCGATGCATCGAGGCCGAGATCGTCCTCCAGTCCGGCCACGCGCGCCTCCTCCCGGATCGCGGCGATCAGACGCTGGCGGCGGGCGGGATCGAGACCATCGGCCGTCGAATATTCGTCGAGGAGCTGTTCAAGCCGGCGCAAGCCTTCCGGCACGGCCGAGCTTGCCAGCGGCGGCGGCAGATGGCCGATGGTGACGGCGCCGATGCGCCGCTTGGCCTGCGCGGCCTCGCCGGGGTCGTTGACGATGAAGGGATAGATGACAGGCAGATCGCCGATCAGGGCTTCCGGCCAGCAGCTCGATGACAGCGCCACGGATTTTCCGGGCAGCCATTCAAGCGTGCCATGCGCGCCCATGTGCACGACAGCATCAACGGCCTGCTCGCGGAGCCAGAGATAGAACGCGACATAGGCGTGGCGTGGCGTGCGGGCGAGATCGTGATAGTCGGCGTCGCGCGTGGTTGCATCGCCGCGTTCCGGCTGAACCGCGATGATCGACTTGCCGCACTGGATCGCGGCGAAGTGGAATGCGCCGTCGCGGCAGCCCGGATCGCTCTCAGGCGCGCCCCAGGCCTGCGCGAGATCATCCTGCAAGGGTTGCGGAAGGCGCGAGAGCGCCGCGCGATAATTGGCGAGGCCCCAGGTGAGTTGCTGTCTCAGCAGCGTCTCGCCGAGCGCATGAACCGGTGCGACACAGAAGCCAGTCTCCGCGAGATCTGACACCAAGGCTTCGACCGAGGCCAACGCGTCGAGACCCACCGCGTGCGCGATCTGGTGCGGGCGGCCCGGATAGTTCGAGAGCACGATCGCCAGCCGCTTCTCGCCGGCCGGCTTCACCGCAAGCTTCCGCCAAGCCGCGACACGTGCGGCAACGGCCTTCACGCATTGCTCGTCAGCTCGATGCGCAAGGTGCGAAAACTGCAAATCAGGATCACGTTCCGCAGCCGACTTAAAACTCACCACGCCCGCGAACAGGCGACCGTCGACCTCGGGCAGCACCACATGCATCGCAAGATCGCCGGGCGACAGGCCGCGCAGCGACTCCGCCCAATCTTCGCGACGCGCCGTGGAGAGCGCGACCTGGAACACGGGACACGATGCCGCATCGAACGGTGTCGTGCCGTCGTCGCCGACCGCGGAGAACGCGGTCGCATTGACGATCGCGGCCGGAGGATCTTGCGCAAGATGCGCCCCCAGCCAGTCCGCAACGCCCGCTGCCTTCAAAGAGATGACGAATACGCCATACGCGTCAAACCCCTTCTCGCGCAGCGCGGCAATCAGCGCGTCGACCGGGCCGGTGTCCGCGGCGGTGAGGTACGAGCGATAGAACGTCACCAGCGCGCGCGGTTTCCCCTCGCCGTCCCGCATCGCCGCGATGACGCCGCGGGCGGGATCGTAGAAGCCCATCTCGGGCACGGTCATCTCGCCGACGACCGGACCGGCATAGAGTCCCGAAGCCAGCGCAAGCTGCGCGATCGCCGCTTGCGCCGCGACCGGACCACCGGTGTCGCAGAGCACCTTCAACCGGCGCAGCGTCGAGACCGGCAGGGTTGAGTATGCATCGAGCCGTGTGTCGTCGCGGCCATCGGCCGGCAGCACCGCGAGCACGATACCGCGCGCCTTCGCGAGTTGCTGGAGAGCCGCGAGGCCGTAGGGCCAATAGGACTCACCGCCGATCAGGCGGACCAGAATGCCGCGTGCCTGGGCCAGCGTGCGCTCGATATAGGTGTCGACCGACAACGGATGACGCAGCTCCGCGAGATTGGCGAGCCGCAGCGACGGCAGGCTGTCGCGGCCTCGGCGCCAGCCGGCCGCGAACGCGGCGAGATCGGAATCCGAGTACGAGAGCACCACGAGATCGGCCGGGTCCTGGCCGATGTCCCTTGGCGTCGCGGTCTCTTCCAGACCGCGGCTCTCGCGGAAGACGACGTGCATCAGATGCCAGATCCTGAAAGACCAAGTCCCGCTCTTATCGCGGCCTCGTCGATATCGCCGTGCTCGCCGATCACAACGAGCTTTGACTGCCGCGCGATCGCGCCCCAGGGCTTGTCGAACTGGTGACGCACGCGCTCGCCGACGGCCTGGAGCAGCAGGCGCATCGGCTTGCCCGCGACCGCGATGTAACCCTTGGCACGAAGCACGTTCTGCTCGCGCGCCAGACGCTGAACCGAGGCGACCAGCACATCGATATCCGCCACCTCCGGAAGGTCGATCACGACGGAGGCAAAGTCGTCGTGCTCATGCTCCTCTTCGCCGTCGTGATGCGACGGGCGGGCGGCGAGATCATTCTCGGCGGCGGCACCGAGACCGAGGATGACGCGCGCATCGATCGCGCCATCGGTAACGGGAAGCATCGGCACGCGGCGCGGCATCTCTGCGGTGATGGCAGCCTTGGCCGCTTCGAGTCCCGCCGGGCCGGCAAGATCGGCCTTGGTCAGCAGCACGATGTCGGCGCAGGCGATCTGGTCCTCGAACACTTCCGACAGCGGCGTCTCGTGATCGATATTTTCGTCCGCCGCACGCTGCGCTTCCACTGCGGCCGGATCCGGCGCAAAGCGACCGGCGGCGACGGCCTCGGCATCGGCCAACGCAATCACGCCGTCCACCGTGATGCGCGAGCGGATCTCCGGCCAGTCGAACGCCTTGAGCAAAGGCTTGGGCAGCGCGAGGCCCGAGGTCTCGATCAGGATATGATCGGGTCTGACGGGCCGCGCCAGCAACAGTTCCATGGTCGGGATGAAATCGTCGGCAACGGTGCAGCAGATGCAGCCATTGGCGAGCTCGACGATGTTTTCCTCCGGGCAATTGGCATCGGCGCAGGACTTCAGGATCTGGCCGTCGACACCCTCGCTGCCGAACTCGTTAACGAGCACCGCGAGCTTCTTGCCGTTGGGGTTGGCGAGCAGATGCTGGATCAGCGTCGTCTTGCCGGAGCCGAGAAAGCCGGTCACCACCGTGACCGGGACTTTTGCGAGCGAATTCATTCGGCGGCCTCCGGCACGACGGCAATGGGGGGAATGCGGGCAAGCGACTGCTTGCGGAAGATCTCGGGACGGCTGCGCCAGGGCACGAGACCGTCGGGCGCGGCCGAATAGGCCGCGGCGCCCGCGATCACGTCGCGCGCGTTGGCATCCGACAGGCGGCCATAGACATAGGACCAGCGGCCGGGCGCGCTCAGCGCGACCGAGCAGCCCTGGCTGCATGCCGACAGGCATTCGACGGGAACGACATTGACACCATCGGGCACGCCGGCGTCGACGATCGCACCGTGAAGGCGCTTGCCCGGCGTGACTTCGCCCTCGCCAAGCGTCTCGCCGGCGCGGCAGGTAATGCAGACGTGAAGTGTGACGGTCATCGCCTCTTCCAGAATAAACAGCGGGAGGCGAAGAGGCCCACGAACCGGTCTTGCGAGGGTCCGTTTCCCCGTCGCGGAACACCCCGTCCGCCGGTCCAAAAATCGTCCGCGCTGGCAGGTCTCCCGGCTTGCGGAGCAGGGTTTTGCCCTTCGATCCCCGCCTTCCCGATCCCGTGAGGGGTCAGTGGCTTCGGGCATCTCTCCGGTCACGGTCGCGGGGGCGGCTGCATTTTGGACCCAAATCTTGCCGATTCGGACCCTATCGCATTCCCTCTTCGCCTGTCATAGGACAGGAACCAACGCCGGGCCACCATTTGCCCCCGGCCGCCTCTTGTCAAGCCGAAGGACCAGGTACGATGACGCCTGAACCGGATACCCAAACGGGCGAGGAAACCGACGCCCGCCACGCCGCGAAAATGGCGAAGAAGAAGGCCGCCCGCGACAAGATCATGGCGACCAAGAGCGGCGAAAAGGGCCTCATCATCGTCCATACCGGCGCCGGCAAGGGAAAGTCGTCCTCGGCCTTCGGCATGATCGTGCGCTGCGTCGCCCATGGCTTCCCCTGCGCCGTCGTGCAGTTCATCAAGGGCGCCTGGGACACCGGCGAGCGCCGCCTGCTCACCGGCCATTTCGGCGATCTCTGCCAGTTCCATGCGATGGGCGAAGGCTTCACCTGGGAGACGCAGGACCGCGCCCGCGACATCGCCGCCGCACGCACCGGCTGGGAGAAGGCGAAGGAGCTGATCCTCGATCCCAGCCTGCGCATGGTCGTGCTGGACGAGATCAACATCGCGTTGCGCTACGACTATCTCGATATTGCTGAGGTCGTCGAATTCCTGTCGACAAAAAAGCCTGAGATGACGCATGTCGTGCTCACCGGGCGCAATGCCAAGGACGAACTGATCGAGATCGCCGACCTCGTCACCGAGATGACGCTGGTGAAACATCCGTTCCGCTCCGGCATCAAGGCGCAGGCCGGCGTCGAGTTCTGAAGACACACGCGATGGCGCGCGCATTGATGATCCAGGGGGCCGGCTCGGACGTGGGCAAGTCGCTCATCGTCGCCGGTCTCGCGCGCGCCTTCACGCGGCGCGGCCTGCGCGTGCTTCCCTTCAAGCCGCAGAACATGTCGAACAATGCGGCCGTGACCGTCGATGGCGGCGAGATCGGCCGCGCACAAGCACTGCAAGCCCTCGCCGCCGGCGTCGAGCCACACACCGACATGAATCCGGTACTGCTGAAGCCGGAGACCGACGTCGGTGCGCAGGTGATCGTGCATGGCAAGCGCATCGCAACTGCGCGTGCGCGTGACTATGCGGCGATGAAGCCACAGCTGATGGGCTCCGTGCTGGAGAGCTTCGAGCGGCTGAAGGCGCGGGCCGATCTCGTGCTGGTCGAAGGCGCCGGCAGTCCCGCCGAGGTGAACCTGCGCAAGGCCGACATCGCCAATATGGGCTTTGCCCGAAAGGCTGATGTGCCGGTTGTGCTGGTCGGCGATATCGACCGCGGCGGCGTCATCGCGCAGCTCGTCGGCATCAAAACGGTGATCGCCCCTGACGATGCCGCGATGATCCAGGGTTTTGTCATCAACAAGTTCCGCGGCGATCCCACGCTGTTCGACGACGGCTACAAGCTGATCGAGCAGAAGACGTCCTGGCGCGGCTTTGGCGTGCTACCCTGGTTTGCGCGCGCCGGCGAGCTACCGGCCGAGGACGCGCTGGGCCTCAGCGACGCGCGAAAGCCGGGCCAATGCAAGATCGCCTGCCTCGCGCTGTCACGGATTGCCAATTTCGACGATCTCGATCCGCTCAAGCTCGAGGCGGGCGTCGATCTCGTGATGGTGCGTCCGGGTGAGGCGATCCCCGGCGATGTGCGTCTCGTCATCGTCCCCGGCTCCAAATCGACCCGCGGCGATCTCGCCTTCCTGCGGGCGCAGGGCTGGGACATTGATCTCCTGGCGCATTATCGCCGTGGCGGCCACATCCTCGGCCTCTGCGGCGGCTATCAGATGCTCGGACGCAGTGTCGCCGATCCTGATGGCATCGAAGGCCCTGCCGGCGACACGCCCGGCCTCGGACTCCTGGATGTCGAAACGGTAATGAGTCCGCAGAAGACGCTGACGCGTGTTGCGGCCGTGCACGCCGCCACGGACCAGCCGATCGAGGCCTACGAGATCCACATCGGCCGCACCGACGGGCCGGATCGCGCGCGGCCGTTTGCGACATTGAACGGCACGCCGGAAGGCGCGATCTCCAGCGATAGCCGTGTGCAGGGCAGCTACCTGCACGGCCTGTTCACGTCGGACGATTTCCGCAAGGCGTACTTGGCCAAGCTCGACATTCCCGCAGGCGACGAGCCTTATCATGCCAGGGTCGAGAGCGCGCTTGATGCGCTCGCCGACCACATCGAAAAGCATCTCGACGTCGAAGGCCTGCTTTCGCTAGCGCGCTAGGACCTCGGCAAGGCGCGTCCATTCGGCTTCGCTGCCGGGAAGTCCGAGCCGCAGCCATGTCGGTTTCTGCGCGAAGACGCGCGACCAGATCTGGCCACGCGCCAGCGTCTCCTGCGCGGCCAGCGCATCAGGCGTTTCGTAAAGACGAAACAGCGGCGTACCGCCGACGAGCGTCCAGCCTTTTGCTTGCGCCATGTCGTCGAGACGGGCACAGTCGCGCGCAAGCCGCGCTGAGGTGGCCTCCGCCCAGGCATCGTCGCGCAATGCGCGGCATCCGATCGCGATCGCCGCCCCCGAGACCGGCCATGGCCCCGACATCGCGGCGATCCCTGCGATGTCGGCCGCGCTACCGATCGCAAACCCGAGCCGCAGGCCGGCCAGACCATAAAACTTCCCGAAGGACCGCAGGATCAGCAGCCCCGGCCGATCCGCTTCCGGCGCGAGCGAGAGCTGCGGAACGGCATCGACAAAGCTCTCGTCGATGACGAGACGGCCGACGCGCGGCAGCAGTGCCAGCAAGTCCTTCGGCGTATGGCGCCGGCCATCGGGGTTGTTGGGATTGACGACGACGGCGAGGTCCGCGCCCGCCAGCGCGTCAAGATCCGCGACCTCCTGGACGCCCCAGCGCGCAGCCGACAGGACCCCGGAATATTCGTTGTAGGTCGGCGCAAGGATGCGGGCGCCGCCGCGCGGCCCAAATTGCGGCAGCAATTGAATAGCGGCTTGCGCGCCGCCCATCGCAACGAGCGCCGCGCTGGTGCGGTAGGCGTGCTGCGCCGCCTGATGCAAGGCGTCGATCTCGGCACGCGACGGCAGCGCGCTCCACGCGCGCATGCTCACCTCGCCCGCCGGATAAGCCAGCCGGTTGATCCCCGTCGACAGATCGATCCAGTCCTCGGCGCGCCCGCCAAAACGCTGCTGGGCCAGATCGAGATTTCCACCGTGCTCGCGCATGCCCTGTTCTTTCACGCGAAGCTGAGGATCGCAAGGAGGCCTGCGAGCAGCAGCATGGTGCGGCGGTAGACGGTCACCCCTTGCGTGATATCGGCGGCGAGCGGATCGCGCGCGCCTTCGTTGAGCCAGGGCTCGTTGGTGATGCTGCCGTGGTAGATCCGGGGACCGCTGAGCCGCACGCCGAGCGCGCCGGCCATCGCCGCTTCCGGCCAGCCGGCATTGGGCGAGCGATGCCGGCGCGCATCGCGCGTCATGCACGACAATGCCTCGGATCGCTTTGGTGCCAGCAGCACAAAGAGGAATCCGGTCAGGCGCGCCGGAATGAAGTTGGCGACATCGTCGATCCGCGCCGCCGCCCAGCCAAAGGCTTCGTGTCGCTCGCTGCGATGGCCGATCATGGAGTCCAGCGTATTGATGGCCTTGTAGGCGAAGATGCCGGGCAAACCGAACAGCGCGCCCCAGAACACGGGCGCCACGATGCCGTCGGAGGCATTTTCGGCGAGGCTCTCGATCGCCGCGCGCGCGATGCCGGCTTCATCGAGCGCCGCGGGATCGCGGCCGACGATGCGCGAGACTGCCTCGCGTGCGCCGGCGATGTCGCCGGCCAGCAAGGGGCTTGCGACGGCGGCCACATGATCATCGAGCGAGCGTAGCGCGACCAGCGGCCACGCCAGGATGCCCACCAGCACGAATTGGATCCAGCCCAGCGCGAGCACGGACTGAAGGACCCAGCCGAGAGCGGCAGAGACTGCAATCACCACGAGCGCGCCGGCAACGCCCGCGGCGCGGCGGAACGCCGGCGGATCTGACGGCCGATTCCAGGCGGTGTCGACCATCGTAATCAGCCGGCCGAGCCAGGTCACGGGATGGCCGATCCGCGCGAACAGCGGGGCCGGCCAGCCCAACAGGGCATCCACCGCCATCGCCACCGCCATCGCACCCGCAAAGCCCACACAAATCTCCCGTCTCGCTCCGCCCCTGTTGCGCAAAGCTCCGGCCGAGCGCAAGCCCCTGCCGCCTGATTTCGGCTTTGTCTTTGGCCCCGTTTGGTGATTAGTGCTGGCCGACAGGAGACTTTTATGGCCGTCATCTTGATCACGGGCGGAGCGCGATCGGGCAAGAGCCGGCGTGCGGAGACGCGCGCGCAGGCCTTTCCCGGGCGGCCCGTCTATATTGCCACGGCCGAGGCGCTCGACGCCGAAATGGAGGATCGCATCGCAAAGCATCGCGCGCGACGCGGAGCCGACTGGATCGAGCGCGAGGTGCCGCTCGACCTGGTGCAGGCCCTGGTCGAAACCGAGGGCGGCGGCGCGAGACTGGTCGACTGCCTGACGCTCTGGCTGTCCAACCTGCTGCATTCCGAGCGCGACTGGTCGCGCGAGGTGACGCACCTCGCCGACGTTCTCCCTCGCTTGCGGAGTCCGGTCATCATGGTCACCAATGAGGTTGGCCTCGGTATCGTGCCCGACAACGCGCTGGCGCGCGCCTATCGCGACGCTGCCGGAATCATGAACCAGACGTTCGCCGGCGTTGCCGACGAGGTCGAGTTCGTGGTCGCCGGGCTGCCGATGAAGCTGAAATGATGCCGGGCGCCGAGACGATCCGGGATGTCATCGCCGATCTCAGGATCGCGGCGTCGTTCGTCACGCTCCTGCCGGTCGGGTCGTCAAAGCCTGCGGCCGACGGCGCCATCGCGCGCGCGACCTGGGCGCTGCCGGTCGCCGGCCTGCTGGTCGGTCTTGCAGGCGCTTTGGTCTACAAGATCTCCAGCCGGCTCGGACTGACGCCGAACCTGGCCGCCCTGCTCGCACTGGCCACGACCGCCCTCATCACCGGCGCGCTGCACGAGGACGGCCTTGCCGATACTGCCGACGGGCTCGGCGGCGGCCGGACGCGCGAGCGCAAGCTGGAGATCATGCGCGACAGCCGGATCGGGACCTATGGCGTCTGCGCGCTGATCCTGTCGTTCGGCCTGCGCTGGAGCACGCTCGCTGCGATCGCCAATCCGTGGCTGGTGACGCTGGCGCTGTGCGCTGCGCATTGCGCTGCCCGCGCGGGCGTGCCGGCCTTCATGTCGCTGGTACCGCCGGCGCGGCCTGACGGTCTGTCGGCAAGCGCCGGAGCGCCGCCGGGCCGCAGCGTCGCCATCGCCTTTGCCGTTGGAACTCTCGCGCTCACCCTCGCACTTGGACCGGGCAAGGCCCTCGTCGGCCTGATCCTGCTGTCACTCGCCGGGCTGATCCTGGCACGGCTTGCCATCCGCCAGATCGGCGGGCAGACCGGCGACATCCTCGGCGCCTTCGAGCAGATCGGCGAGATCGTGATCCTGCTCGTTGCGGCGGCCTTCCAGATGGGACACTGACCCCATGGTCGAGTTCGACGACACCTTCCGCCAACATCTGCGCGAGCTGTTCGTGTGGCGCCGTGACGTGCGCCGCTTTCGCACCGATCCGCTGCCGGACGGCGCAGTGGAACGCCTGATCGAAACCGCCTGCCTCTCGCCCTCGGTCGGCCTCAGCCAACCCTGGCGCTTCGTCACCGTCGATGACGCCGCACGGCGCCGCGCCGTGATCGACGATTTCAGGACCTGCAACGGCGACGCGCTGAATGCGTATGCCGGTGAACGCGCCGCGCGCTATGCCACGCTAAAGCTGTCGGGCCTCGAACAGGCCCCCGGCCACCTGGCCGTGTTCGCGGACAAGGCCAGCGATATCGGGCACGGCCTCGGCCGCGCGACCATGCCGGAGACGACCGAGTATTCAGTCGTCGCGGCGATCACCGCGATGTGGCTCGCCGCGCGTGCGGAAGGCATTGGCCTCGGCTGGGTGTCGATCCTGCATCCCGATCGCATCCACACCATTCTCGACGTGCCTGATACCTGGAAATTCATCGCCTATCTCTGCATCGGCTATCCCGAGACCGAATGCGACCAACCCGAGCTGGAGCAGGCGAAGTGGGAGCATCGGCGCGGCGCGGACGCGTTCACGCTGCGGCGCTAAACACCTTCGAAACGGCGACTCCTCAGCGGCGTAGGAATACGGTATCGGGTTGCCAAACGCTGCGAATGAACATTCACAAGCGCATTTTTTCATCAATTGTGGATGCCCGCCGTTCGCGCTAAGCATCCGCCTTGGGGCAAGCATCATGCAAAGAATTTCATGACCGAACGGCCTTCCGCGTTCGCGGTCGATCGCCGCGGGTTCATTCGCCTTGCGAGCGCAACCGCTGCGGGATGGGTCGCGCTCGGCGCAACACCTGATCGCATGCGGATCGTCGCATCCCTGACGGGATTGCCGCTCGACGACGAACTGACCAGAAGGAGCATGATCGACAGCCCGACCTCGCGCCTGGGTGGTCTCATCGTCGGGCTCAGGCAGCGAGGCTGGGTCGAAGGCGTCAACTTCCGCCTCGAACTCCGTTCGAGCTTCGGCCCACCGGACAGACTGAAGACGGCGGTTCAGGAGCTGCTGGAGCTCAAGCCGGATGTGATCCTGACGGGGTCGACGATCGAAACCGCAGCGGTCCTTGCAGCCACCAAGACCATTCCGATCGTCTTCGCGACCGCCAACGATCCTGTTGGCAACGGCTTCGTCGAGAGCCTTGCGCACCCCGGCGGCAACGTCACCGGCTTCACCAGCAGCACCGCCGAGATGGGCGGCAAATGGCTTCAGCTCGTCCGGGAGGCCGTGCCGGATATTGCCCGCGTCGGTGTCCTGTTCAACCCGGCGACCGCGCCTCGTGCGGGGCGCTTCTTTCTCGATTCGATCGAGCAAGAAGCTGCGACATCCGGAGTGTCCGTTGCCCCTGCCCCCATCGGCGCGCCAACGGAGATCGACGAAGCCGTCAGGCGCTTCTCCGAACCGCCCAAGGCGGCGATGATCGCCCTCGTCGACAGCTTTCTGGTGGTCAACCGGCAGGCGATCGTCGCGGCAGCCGCCAAGTATCGCGTGCCGACGATCTATCCCTTCCACTATTTCATGGATGCAGGCGGGCTGATGAGCTACGGGCCGACGCTGGAGGTCCGTTCGGCCGACTATGTCGATCTCATCCTGCGCGGCACCAAGGCCGGCGATCTGCCGGTGCAATCGCCGCGGAAATACGAGTTGCTGATCAACCGCACGGTTGCCCGCACGCTCGGCTTGACCATACCATTCACGCTGCTCGCACGCGCCGACGAGATCCGCGAGTGAACGAGACGATCGACCAGGGACATTTGCGGACGCCTCCCGGCCGGCTGTTCCGCAAATATCTCTACTCGATCGTCGTCCTCGCCTTTGCCGCGCTCGCGATCAACACCGGCTTCGACGTCTGGTTCTCCTATCGCGAGCAGAAGCAGCTCCTCGCGGCAACCCAGCGCGAGCAGGCAGCGTCCGCGGCCATTCAGATCGGCCAGTTCATCAGCCAGATCGAAAACCAGATCAGATGGCTCTCCCGCCTGCCCCCGGAACTGTCGACGAACGAGGACGAGCGCCTGAACGCGATCCGCCTCCTGCGCCTCTCGCCCGCGATCGCGGAAATCGCTGAGCTCGACGCGCAAGGCCGCGAGCAGGTGCGCGTGTCGCGCCGCGTCGCGGACAGGATCGGCAGCAAGATCGACCTCTCCGCTTCGTCCGCCTTCCGCGGCGCCAACGAAAGCCGGACCTATTACGGGCCGGTGTACTTCTTCGGCGACACCGAGCCGTTCATGACGATCGCCGCGCGCGGCGCCGGCCGCGGTCCCAATGTGATCGTCGCCGAGGTCAATCTGCGCTTCATCTGGGACCTCGTCGCGGGGATCAGGGTCGGCAATACCGGCAAGGCCTATGTGGTCGACCGCATGGGCCTGTTGATCGCACATCCCGATCTGTGGCCGGCGCTACGCCGCAGCGATCTTTCGGGACATGCCGACGTTCGCGCCGCGCTCGATGGCGTCGGGCCACCGTCAGGCGGCCTGGTCAAGGAAGATCTGTCCGGTCAACGCGTGCTGTCGACCTATGCGACGGTGCCCTCGCTCGGCTGGGTGGTGTTCGTCGAGCTTCCGCTCACCGAAGCCTATGCGCCGATCTACGCGTCGATCGGCCGCTCGACGTTTCTCCTCGTCGTTCTGTTCGCCTGCGCGGTGCTGGTCTCGCTCTTTCTCAGCCGGCGCATGACCGTGCCGATCCAGATCCTGACGCAGGGCGCGCGCCGGATCGGCAGCGGCGATCTCGGCCTGCGGCTCGCGATCAAGACCGGCGACGAGCTGGAAGCGCTCGGCGACCAGTTCAACCGGATGGCCGCGCATTTGCGCGAATCCTACGCGACGCTCGAGCGCAAGGTCATCGAGCGAACCTCCGAGCTCGAGAAGGCGCGCGACCACGCCCTCGCCGAGCATGACGCGGCCGAGCGTGCGCGCAGCATTGCCGTCCAGGCCAACGAGACCAAGTCGCGCTTCCTCGCCGTCGTCAGCCACGAGCTGCGCACGCCGCTGAACGGCGTCATGGGCGTGCTGCAACTGCTGGACGACGGCAACCTCGACGAAGCGCAGCGCCGCCACCTCGCCACCGCCGCCGCATCGAGCGAAACGCTGATCGCGCTGGTCGATGCGATCCTGGAATATGCCCGCCTGGAAGCCAGCGCCGAAACGCTGGAGACACGCGACTTCCGTCTCGACCAGCTCGTCGAGGCCGCCGCTGATCTGATGCGCCCGCAGGCCTTCGGCAAGGGACTGACGTTCGATCTTGCCAGCGATGCGACGGTCAACACCTCCGTGCACGGCGATCCTGTCAGGCTCAATCGCATCCTGCTCAATTTGATCGGCAATGCCATCAAGTTCACCCCGCGCGGCGGGATCGGCCTGAAGGCGGTCGCCGAGCAGAACGGCGATCACGTCCTGCTGCGCATCACGATTCGCGATACCGGGATCGGCATCCCGCCCGACATGCATGAGCGGATCTTCGAGGACTTCGTCCAGGCGGACGACAGCATCGCGCGGCGGTTCGGCGGCACTGGCCTCGGCCTTGCGATCGCGCGGCGGCTGACGCGCCTGATGCGCGGCGAGCTGACGGTGGAGAGCACGCCGGGCGCGGGCAGCACGTTCACGCTACAGGTGCCGCTTGGCCGCGCCGCGAGCGGTATCGCACAAGGTACGGTCCTGCCGCCGTCGCGGCAGCTCAGCGTGCTGCTGGTCGACGACGACCCCGTCAATTGCGAGGTCGGCGAAGCGATCCTGAACCGGCTCGGGCATCGCCCCATGGTCGCCAGGAACGGCGCGTCCGCCATAGAGCTCGCCCGCGATCAGACCTTCGACGTCATCCTGATGGATCTGCACATGCCCGACATGGACGGCGTGGAGGCGGCGTCGCAGATCGGCAAGCTCGGTCTGCCGAGGATGCCGCGCATCATCGCCGTGACGGCCGACGTGTCGGGCAGCGCCCGCGAGCGGCTCGCCGGCGCAGGGATCGCCAAGGTCGTCAGCAAGCCGATCCTGATCAATGCGCTGCGCGAGGCGATCGAGGACGATCCGCAGGACGAGCCGGCAGCACCGCAACTTGCCGCGGGCGCGTTGATCGACCGACATTTTTTCGACGACCAGCGGGAGCTGCTCGGCGCCACGCAAATCGCGAAACTTCACGAGCTTCTGCAGCAAACGAGCGAACAACTGATCGAGGACATCGCCAAGGCTGCGGCGATCGGCGATCATGTGCAGCTTGCGCGATCCGCACATCAACTCGGCAGCGCGGCGAGCGCGCTCGGCCTGGTCCGCCTGTTCGAACGCTGCCGCGAGGTCGAGCTGGCGGTAACCACGATGTCCCCACCCGAGTGCCACAGTGCCGCCCGCGAGCTCGCGGCCCTTCAGCAGGCCTCGATGAGCGCGCTGGACGATCTGCTTCAGCCCGTCGAACAGCGTTCGGTCAGCTAGCCGCGGCGCGGCTGCGTACGCCCGCCTCGTCCTCGCGGCCAAAACGCTCGACCAGGAAGTCGATGAACAGCCGCACCTTCACCGACAGATGCCGCGTCGGCGGATAGACCGCATAGAGCGCGAGCGGCGGCGCCGAATAGTCGTCCAGCACCGTTCGCAGCTCGCCCTTCCGCAAGGCATCTGCGGCGATGAACTCGGGCAGCAGCGCCAGCCCCCTGCCCTTGATCGCAACATCGCGCAGAACTTCGGCGTTATTGACGCAGAGCGACCAGGCCGGCTGGATCCAGTGATCGCCGTCCGCGCCGGTGAGCTTCCACTGATTGCCGGTGAGCAGAAAGCCGTAGGTCAGCGATGCATGCTCGCGCAGGTCCTGCGGATGCTTCGGTGTGCCATGACGCGCCAGATAGTCAGGCGAAGCGCAGATCATGCGCGCCACCGGCATGATCTTGCGCGCGATCAGGCTGGAGGATTCCAGCTCCGCAATCCGCAGCGTCACGTCAAAACCGTCCTGCACGGGATCGAGCAGATCGTCGCTGAGCACGATCTGGAGCTGAAGCTCCGGATATCGCGCCATGAAATCGGCCAGCACCGGCCCGAGCCGCATGGTGCCGAACGACATCGGTGCGTTGACGCGCAACAGTCCCCGCGGTGCCGACTGGAGCTGCGCCACCGCCTGGTCCGCAGCCTCGATCTCCGAGAGAATGACGACCGCGCGTTCGAAATAGCGCTGGCCATTCTCGGTCGGGCTGGCGTGCCTCGTGGTCCGGTTCAGAAGCTGGACGCCAAGGCTCTCCTCGAGATCGGCGATGTATTTGCTGATCGCCGAGCGCGACAGCCGCAGCTGGCGGCCCGCCTCGGCAAAACTGCCGCTCTCGACCACCTTCACGAAGGCCCGGAGGCTGGCGACCTTATCCAAGCACCCGCTCCAGCGATTGTTTCCAAATCGTAGACATAGACGTCATATTTGCATGGATTGTCTCCAATCCAAAGCGGAACGATATTTCCGTCCAGAGCAAGACCGCTCCCCGAATTTGGAGGACGACAATGTCTGGACTGCACCACGTCACCGCGATCGCCGGCGATCCCATCAGGAATTTCGGCTTTTACACCCGGGATCTCGGCCTGCGCTTCGTCAAAAAGACGGTCAATTTCGACGATCCCGGCACGTATCACTTCTATTATGGCGACGAGACCGGTCGCCCCGGCACCATCCTGACCTTCTTCCCCTGGGCCGGCGTGCCGGCCGGGCGCCGCGGCGTCGGCGAGACCCATCAGACCGCCTTCCGCGTGCCGCAGCGCTCGCTCGGCTACTGGACGCAGCGCTTCACCGAGAAGGGCATCGCCTATGAGGCGCTGGAGAAGCGCTTCGGCGAGTCCGTGTTGCCGTTCACCGATCCTGATGGCATGGCGCTCGCGCTCGTCGGCATTCCCGGTGCCGAGAACGAGCCGGGCTGGAGCAATGGCGACGTGCCGGCCGAGCATGCGATCCGCGGCTTCCACGGCGTGACGTTGCTGCTCGACAGTGCGGCGAAGACGGCGGCCATCCTCACCGACGTGTTCGGCTTCAAGGAGACGGGACGCGAGGGCTCGGTGATCCGCTTCAAGGCGCCGGGCGATGCCGAGGGCAGCGTCGTCGACATCTATGAGGCCAAGGGCTTTCTGCGCGGACATCAGGGCGGCGGCTCGGTGCACCACATCGCCTTCCGCGCGGCTGACGATGCCGAACAGGGCAAGATGGCGCAGCAGCTCGTGAGCAATCACAGCCTGCACCCGACCGAGCAGAGGGACCGCAACTACTTCCGCTCGATCTACTTCCGCGAGCCCGGCGGCGTGCTGTTCGAGATCGCGACCGACATCCCCGGCTTCGCCGTCGACGAACCCGTGGCGACGCTGGGGCGCGACCTGAAGCTGCCCGGCTTCCTCGAAGCGCACCGCAAGCAGATCGAGGGCGTGCTGCCGAGCCTCGAAGAGAGCGTGTCATGACCGAGAGTGCATTCATCCATCGCTTCGAGCCCGCGACCAGCGCGGGCTCGGCCCCGCTCCTGCTGCTGCACGGCACCGGCGGCGACGAGAACGACCTGCTCGGGCTCGGCAAGATGATCTCGCCCGGCTCGGCCCTGCTCTCGCCGCGCGGCCGCGTGCTCGAGCACGGCATGCCGCGCTTCTTCCGTCGCCTCGCCGAGGGCGTGTTCGACGAGGACGACGTGCGCCGGCGTGCGCGCGAGCTCGGCGACTTCGTCAGCGAGGCGCGGCAGCGCTACGGCATCGCCGCGCCGGTTGCTGTCGGCTTCTCCAACGGCGCCAACATCGCAGCCGCGCTGTTGCTGCTGCAGCCGGACGTGCTCGCAGGCGCGATCCTGCTGCGCGCCATGGTGCCGCTGTCGGATCCGCCCCAGGCTGAGCTCGGCGGCAAGCCGGTCCTGCTCCTGTCCGGGCAGGCCGATCCGATCGTGCCCGCCAGCAACTCGGCCCGGCTCGCTGCGCTGCTGTCGCAGGCAGGTGCCGGCGTGACTCACAAGGTCCTGCCGGCGGGCCATCAATTGTCGCAGGCCGATGTCACGCTCGCCCGCGACTGGATCGGCAACGTCGCCGCGGAAGCGGCCTGATCCCAAAGCGGCGCACCGCCCATCCGCGGTGCGCCGTTTCGAAACGGCGAGCGACCTTCCGCCGCATCTGCGCAATCGGGCACCAATCTGCCGGAAATTTCCGCTTGCCCGTTTCCGCGTCAGGCTTAGAATTTGGGACAAGGTTCCGGAATTTGGAACTGCCTTGGACCGACCTTCATGAGCGCCCTCACCAACGCAATCGAGATCCTGCGCTGCTTTTCCAGCGCACGGCCGGATCTGTCGTTCGCGGACGTGATGGCGCTGACGGGCAAGCCGAAGAGCTCGACCTCGCGGCTGCTGCGCTCGTTGCGCGACTGCGGCCTGCTCGAGCAGGACCCGCACACCCGCCGCTACCGGCCGGGTCTCCTCACTTTCGAACTGGGCCGGCTGCACCGCGCCCATGACGATCTCATCAGCATGGCCGAGCGCGAGCTGCGCGAGGTCTGCGCCCGCACCGGCCACACCGGCTACATCGCCGTGCTCGACGGCTACGAGCAGGTCGTGCTCAGGATCGTGCCGGGCTCGAATCCCCTGCGTGTCGTCAATCCGCCCGGCCAGCGCACGCCGGCGCTCGCCACCTCCAACGGCCGCGCCATGCTCGCCCGCCTCACCGACGAGGACATTCGCGCGCGCGTGCCCGCGACCTATCCAAAGCTGCCGCGCAACTCGCCGCAGAACTTCAAGCAATTGATGGCGCGCATGGACGAGATCCGCCGCACCGGCGTGTCCGAGGCAGCCGATGAATCGATCGAAGGCGTGGGCTCGCAAGGCTTTGCGCTGAAGAGCGGCGAGACCGGCGAGATGATCGGAATCGCGGTGTCCTATTCGGTGCAGGCGACCACCGCCGCCGAGCGCGCCAATGTCCGCCGCGAGCTCGCGGCGATGGCCGCAAAGCTCAGGCGCATGACCGGCGATCCGCTCGATCAGGATACAGCGCGCCTTCAGACGGGGACGCGATGAGCAGCGCCACGCCCCAGCGTCCTAACGGCCTTGCGCTCTTCATTCTGCCGAGCGCGCTGCTGTTTGCCCTCTTCTTCTTCCTGCCGATCGGGCTGATGGCGCTGATGAGCGTGCTCACCGGAAATCCGGTGGTGGCGCCGAAGGTCGCCTTCACCACGCGCCACTACGCCCGCATGATCGACGATCCCTTTTATCTCGAGGTGATCTGGACCACGATCCGGATCGGGCTCGTGACCACGCTGGTCGCGCTCGCGATCGGCTATCCGCTGGCGCACTGGATGGCGCGCATCAAGAGCCGCACCGGGCACGCGCTGCTGCTGATGGCGGTGCTGGCGCCGATGCTGACTGGCATCGTGGTGCGCACCTTCGCCTGGATGACGCTGCTGTCCGACAAGGGCGTGGTCAATCAGACCTTGATGTCGCTCGGCGTCGTCAGCCAGCCGCTCAAGCTGATGTACACCGAGACCGGCATCGTGGTCGGTCTCGTCCACATCTACGTGCCCTTCATGGTGCTGACGCTGACCGGCGTGATCGGCCGCATCGACGAGCGGCTGGAGCAGGCCGCGGAAAATCTCGGCGCAAGCCCCTTGCGCGCCTTCCTCGAGGTGACGCTGCCCTTGAGCCTGCCCGGCATCCTCGCCGGCTCGCTGCTGGTGTTTGCGCTGGCGATCAGCGCCTATGTCACGCCGATCCTGCTCGGCGGCTTCCAGATCATGACGCTGCCGATCCTGATCTACCAGCAGATCTCGGCGAACTTCAACGTCGGCTTCGCCGCCGCGCTCGGCATCGTCCTGCTGATGATCTCGCTCGGGCTCGTCGTCGCCTACAACCGCGCGCTCGGCCTCGTCTCCGGCCAGCGCGAATTGCAGTGAGGCCGACGATGCAAACCACCGCCTCGCACAGCCCATCGCTCGCGGCGCCCCGGCAGGCGGCTCCCGCGCGGACGGCGGGAAGCGTCAGGCATTACGGCCGCTATCTCTATCTCGCCGTCAACATCGCCATCCTGATCTTCCTGCTGGCACCGATCGCGATCGTCGTCGTGTTCGCCCTGAACCCGACGCCCTTCATCCAGTTTCCCCCGGTCGGCGTGTCCTTGCGCTGGTTCGAGAAGTTCTTCGCCTCCCGCGATTTCATGCATGCGCTCGGCTTCAGCCTCGAAGTCGCGGTCCTCACCACCATATCGGCAACGATCCTCGGCGCCTCCGCGGCGCTTGCGCTCGCGCGCGGCAATCTGCCGGGCACGCGGCTGATCGTGGCGACGATGCTCTCGCCCCTGATGCTGCCGGCGATCCTGACGGGTCTCGCGCTGTTCCAGACCTATGTGCTGCTCGACGTGGGACGTCCGACCTGGGGCCTCGTTGCCGGCCACACGCTGGTGACGCTGCCTTACGTCGTGCGCACCACGCTCGCCGTGCTGCATAATTTCGACACGCGCCTGGAGGAAGCGGCACAAAATCTCGGCGCAAGTCCTCTGCGGACCTTCTTCGAGGTGACGCTGCCGCTGATCAAGCCGGGCGTGCTGGCGGGCGCGATCTTCGCCTTCATCGTCTCCTTCGACCAGTTTCCGGTGTCGCTGTTCCTGGTCAGCCCGGGCAACGAGACGCTGCCGGTCACGCTGTTCAACTATCTCAAGTTCGATCTGGACGGCACGATTGGAGCTGCCTCCGTGGTCTCGATCGTCCTCGCCTTTGTCGTCGTCATCGGGCTCGACCGCACCGTCGGCCTGCGCTCCTACGTCAAATTGTAACCGCTCATTACACCCGAAGGAATCGAGACATGATGAAAGCTCTGGGATCCTCACGGCTCAGCCGCCGCCGCTTTCTGACCGCGAGCGCCTCGCTCGGCATCGGCACGATCGCCGCGCCCTATGTCGCGCGCGCCGACGATCCGACGCTGCGCATCACCGGCTGGGGCGGCAAGTGGGGCGAGATCATGAAGGCCGAGATCGGTCCCGCCTTCGAGAGCGAGTTCAAGTGCAAGCTCCAGACCGATTCCGCGTTCCCTTATCTGCCGAAGCTCCAGGCGAGCTCGCGCTCCGCGCCGATCTACGACGTGCTGCACACCAATTCCAACGAGCAGTGGGCGGCGGCCGAGATGGGCCTGGTCGAGCCGAAGATCGATCCCAAGCTCGTGCCGAACCTCGCCGACGTCTATCCCTACGCCGTCAGCGACAAGATCGTCGGCGTCTCGATCTTCACCAGCGCCATCGGGCTCGGCCTGCGCACCGACAAGGGCTATGGCAGCATCACCTCGTGGAAGGAGCTGTGGGACGCGAAATACAACGGCGTCCGCGGCGGCTACGTCATTCCCGTCAACAGCCTCGGCCAGGCCTTCCTGATGATGTGCGGCACGCTGTTCGGCAAGGGCCAGACCGACCTCGATGCGGCCTACACTGCGCTGGAGAAACTGAAGCCGATCAAGATCGTCGATTTCACCGGCGCGATGGAGAAGATGCTGCTGTCGGGCGAAGTCGGCCTCTGCGTCATCCACGATTCCGGCATCTACCGCTATGACGGGCAGAACCAGCCGACCGATTTCGTCTCGCCGAGCGAGGGCGTGCTGTCGCTCGAGCAGGTCCTGACCATCACGCCCGGCAGCAAGATGAAGGAGCTCGCCAATGCCTATGTCAACTACATGCTCCGCCCCGAGGTGCAGAAGCGCCTTGCGGAAACCGTTTGGTACTCGCCGGCCAACAAGAAGGTGAAGCTCGACGCCAAGTATGACGCCAAGCTGCTCACCACGCCGGAAAAGGTCTCGAAGCTGATCCAGGTCGACTGGAAATGGTACAACGAGCGCAAGGACGAGATCGACCAGCGCGTCAACCGGATCTTCCGCGCATGAGCGCGTCGATCGAGATCGCCGGCGTCAGCAAGGTCTATGACGGCGGCGTGCGCGCGGTGGACGCGGTCGCCATGGACATCCGGCAGGGCGAGTTCTTCTCCCTGCTCGGCCCGTCCGGCTGCGGCAAGACCACAACGCTGCGCATGATCGCCGGTTTCGAAACGCCGAGCGCGGGCGCGATCCGCGTCGACGGCGCCGACATCACCCATGTGCCCGCGCACAAGCGCGACATGGGCATGGTGTTCCAGAATTACGCGCTGTTTCCCCATCGCACCGTCGCCGAGAACGTCGCCTTCGGCCTGCGCATGCGCGGGCTCGACAAGGCGAGCATCGCAGCCAAGGTGAAGGCGGCCCTCGCCATGGTCGAGCTGTCCGGCCTCGAGGACCGCCGCCCCGCCCAGCTCTCCGGCGGCCAGCAGCAGCGCGTGGCGCTCGCCCGCGCCATCGTGATCGCGCCGCGCGTCCTGCTCTGCGACGAGCCGCTCGGCGCGCTCGACAAGAAGCTGCGCCAGCAGATGCAGTTCGAGCTCAAGCAGCTCCAGAAGAAGCTCGGCCTGACCCTCGTCTTCGTCACCCACGACCAGGAGGAGGCGCTGGCGATGTCCGACCGCATCGCTGTGATGAACGGCGGCCGCGTCGAGCAGGTCGGCACGCCGACGGAGATCTACAACCAGCCCACGACACGCTTCGTCGCCGACTTCATCGGCGACACCAACATCTTTCGCGGCGAACGCACGACGACAAGCACCGTTGCCGCCGCGCTCGACGTCGGCAAGGGCCTGATCCTGGCGCTGCCGCCCACCGAGGCGCAAGGCACCGGCGTTCTCTCGGTGGCGCTGCGCCCCGAAAAGATTCGCCTCATCCCGCGTGCTGACGCCGCGACCGCAGCCGGCAGCTCCGCCCACGGCATCGTCGAGAACACCAATTTCCTCGGCGGCGCGGTGCTCTATCGGATCACGCTCGAGGGCGGCCATCGTGTCCTCGTGCAACAGCCCAATGCAGGCACAAGCCGCCTGTTCGTTCCCGGCAACGGTGTCACGCTCGACTGGACGCCGGCCGATCTCGTCGTCTTGAAGGACTAGACATGAACATGCCATTGAAGCACCAGCGCATCGGGGTGGTCGTGATCGGCCAGAGCCCGCGCCCCACCGTCGCCTCCGAGATCGCCGCCGTGCTGTCGCCGGGCATCGAGATCGAGCTACGCGGCGCGCTCGACGGCATGAGCCGCGCCGAGATCGACGCCATTCCGCCGATGGACGGATACGACACGCTGTTCACGCTGCTGCCGAACGGCGACGGCGTCACCATCAGCAAGAAGGAAGTCGAGCGCCGCGCGAGCCAGCAGATCACCCGCTTCAAGCACGAGGGCGTCGGCGTGACGCTGATGGCCTGCACCGGCAAATTCCCCAATCTCGCGGCGGACGGCCTCGTCATCCTACCCTCGGCCATCCTGCACAATCTCGTCGAGGCCGTGCTGCCGAAGGGCCGGCTCGGCGTGTTCTCGCCGCTGCCTGAGCAGACCGTGCTGATCGACAAGAAATGGCAGCGCGACGGCGTCGAAGTCGTCGGCATCACGCTGCGTCCCGGCTCGAGCGACGCCGTCGTCGACGAAGCCGCACGCACCATGGCGGACCTCGAGCCCGATCTCGTGGTGATGGATTGCATCAGTTACACCAGCGCCAACAAGGCGCGTGTGCGCACGGCCTATCCCGGCCCCGTGGTCCTCGGCATTGCCGCCGCCGCTCGCATCGTCGAGGAGCTGGTGTCGTGAGCAAGGTGGAATTGAAGACGATCAGCCTCGAGGAGATCGAGGCGCTCGCAGTCGGCGCGTGGATCCTCGGCACCGGCGGCGGCGGCAGCCCCTATCTCGGCCTGCTCAATCTGCGCCGGCTCTGTGCCGAGGGCCATCGCGTGCAGTTGATGTCGCCGCTCGACCTCGATGACGAGGACTGGGTCGCGGTGGTCTCCAACATGGGCGCGCCGCTGGTCGGACAGGAGCGCCTCGCCGACAGCCGCAACATCGCGCGTGCCGTGCGCATGCAGGAGGAGATCAACGGCATCAAGTTCCGCGCCGTGATGTCGGTCGAGATCGGCGGCGGCAACGGCGTGCAGGCGCTGATGGCGGCCGCGCATCTCGGCATTCCCGTCGTCGACGCCGACTGCATGGGCCGCGCCTTCCCGGAGGCGCAGATGACCTCGGTCGCGATCGGGGACCTGCGTCCCTATCCCTGCACTCTCTACGATCCCCGCGGCATCGAGGCCGTCGTCACCAAGGTACCGAGCTGGAAGTGGATGGAGCGGGCCAGCCGCAAGATCTGCGTCGAGATGGGCTCGATCGCCTCCACCAGCAAGGCGCCGCGCACCGGACGCGAGGTGAAGGACTGGGGCATCCACTTCACGACCACCAAGGCGATCCGCATCGGGCGTGCCGTGCAGGAGGCGAACCGCGGCCACGAGGATCCGATCGCCGCGCTGCTTTCGACCGAAGGCGGCAAGAAGCTGTTCACCGGCAAGATCGTCGACGTCGCCCGGCGCACCACGGAGGGATTCCTGCGCGGCACGGCGATGGTCGACGGCAGCGATGCAGACCGCGGCACGAAGCTCAAGCTCTCGTTCCAGAACGAATGGATCGTGGCCTGGCGCGACGAGGAGGCGATTGCGACGTCGCCCGACCTGATCTGCGTGCTCGACAGCGTCAACGGCCACGGCATCGGCACCGAGACCATCCGCTATGGCCAGCGCGTCACCGTGGTGGCGCTGCCCGCGCCACCGGTGCTGACGAGCCCCCGCGGCCTCGAATTCGTCGGCCCCCGCGCCTTCGGCTACGACCTCGATTTCCGTTCCCTCTTCTCGCCCGCCGCGGCCGGAGTTTAGGATCCCATGAAGCGTATTGGCATCGATGTCGGCGGCACCAACACGGACGCCGTGCTGATCGTCGACGAGAAGGTCGTCCATTCCGTCAAGCGTCCGACCACCGCCGACGTCACCTCGGGCATTCTCGACGCGCTCAAGGCGCTGCGTGCCGAGCCGGCCGCCGCGGTCAAGGTCGATGCGGTCGTGATCGGCACCACGCATTTCATCAACGCGGTGGTGCAGCGCCGTCACGTGCAGAAGATCGGCGCGATCCGCATCGGCATGCCCGCGAGCGCCTCGCTGCCGCCGTTCTGCGACTGGCCGGCGGATCTCGCGACACTCGTCAACGGCGAGATTTTCATGCTGGAAGGCGGTCACGATTACGACGGCCGCCCGTTCATGCCGCTCGACACCGCCGGCCTCAAGGAGGCCGCGCGAAAGATCAGGGACAAGGGTCTGCGCTCGGTCGCGGTGTGCTCGAGCTTCTCCCCGCTCGATCCCTCCTGCGAGACCACCGCGCGGGAGATTCTCGCCGACATCTGTCCCGATGTCGCGGTGACGCTGTCGCACGATCTCGGCCGCATCGGCCTGCTCGAGCGCGAGAATGCCGCGCTGCTCAATGCCTCGCTGCACGATCTCGCGGTTACCACCGTCGCCGCCTTCCGCAAGGCGATCGCCGACAGCGGCATCGATGCGCCGTTGTTCCTGACCCAGAACGACGGCACCGTGATGCAGGCCGCGATCGCCACCGCCTTCCCGGTGATGAGCTTTGCCTCCGGCGCCACCAATTCCATGCGCGGCGCCGCGCATCTCTCCGGCCTCGACGATGCCATGGTCGTCGACGTTGGCGGCACCACGAGCGACATCGGCCAGCTTCGTCACGGCTTCCCGCGCGAGGCCAATGCCGTGGTCGAGGTCGGCGGCGTGCGCACGTTGTTCCGGATGCCCGATCTGCTCTCGATCGGGCTCGGCGGCGGCAGCCATGTCGACGAGGATCCGGTTCGCGTCGGCCCGCTCAGCGTCGGCTACCGGTTGACGACGGATGCGCTGGTGTTCGGCGGCACGCGCCTCACCGCCACCGACATTGCGGTTGCGGCCGGCCTGATCGACATCGGCGACCGCTCCCGCGTCGCCAAGCTGCCGAAGCGCCTGATCGATGCCGCGCTGCGCGATGCCTGGCGCAAGCTGGAGGAGGACATCGACCGCATGAAGACGGAGGCCGGCGACGTGCCGCTGCTCGCGGTCGGCGGCGGCGCGTTCCTGGTGCCGGACCGCCTGCCCGGCATCTCCGAGATCGTGCGCGTGCCGCACGGCGACTGCGCCAATGCGGTGGGCGCCGCGATCGCGCAGGTCAGCGGCGAGGCCGACCAGGTCTTCCGCGACCTCAGCCGCGAGGATGCGATCGCAGCCGCGCGCGATATCGCGGCCGACCGCGCCGTCCAGGCGGGCGCCGCGCGCGACAGCCTCAAGACCGTCGACGTCGAGGACATGCCGATCGCCTATCTGCCCGGCAACGCGCTGCGCGTGCGCGTCCGTGTTGCAGGGGCGATTGCCGATCCGGATTTGCCGGCGGCGGCGTAATGGAGGCAATCAAACAAAAACTGCGAAAACAACCCCATGCACAGTAGCCGGCGACAACAGAATCAACGGCTTACCCAGATAGCCACGCCCCTTTGACACGCCGGGCAACACAGGGGTATAATGCTATTATTCCGAAGTCTGAGCGTTGCCCTCTTTCCCCTCCTGTGGGAGCAATCCCGGCGCGAAAGCCGTTTGGATCGATGGCTCGGCGGCGCTGACTTTGTCGGCCTGTTTTCGCTCGGTGGCCCGCTTCTTTGTATCCTTGCGCCAGTTCTTAGACCATCAGTCTCCATGACCTGTAGATACCTATCGCCATACCAACGCACGCAGTTTAGCGATAGGTTATCAGAATACATCAAAGTGAGAGGCGCGCAGGCAAGCGGCACAGCCGTTGCGCGCAGCCGTGTGCCTCGTGGCGGTTGGTAGGCGTCGGATTTTGATTGGGAGCAAACACCACCCGCAAATTTCCCAAGTGTCGGCCTATCACCCTCCTGGTTAACTGGTGCAGTCGAGCACCGCAATGAAAGCACCGAAGCCAAAGCAATGGGCCGAGCAGGAAGTCCGCCGATTGATCAGGCTCGCCCGGCAGGGAGTTGGCGCATCGAAGATAGCTGCCGAATTGGGCCGTCACGCGGGGTCGGTGCGACGAATGGCGCGGAGCATAGGAATACTGTTGAAGAAGTAGCCGTCCTTGGCAGGGCGTTGCCTGATAAACGAGGCGCACGGGTAGTGCCCCAAGGCCCCAAGCCTCGGCTGATCTCCCGCGTAACCCTAACCGCGGCATCAGTATTGCCGGCCACAGAACAGCGCTCGATCAAGCTGAGAAAAAGATACCCATTCCAAATAGCGCTATAACGATAGCGCTATAACGCTGCCTCTAAACATGGTTGTAGTTGGAGTTTGAAAATTCAAAACGGCCCCAGCCGTAGGATGGGGTAACAGCCGGGGCCGGCATTCCCATTCCAATGTGCCGCAATCGGCGGTAATCGGCACGCTTCTAGTTAGGCACATAGAAGCTAACAAACTACTCTGTTTTGCACTCCTCCTGCGAGGGCCGCGGTCGGTTGTGGAATACTGCGCTCTCCATGAAGCGGTGAGCCAACCTGGCAAAGCTCGAAATGATCGAACGACGCATCGTTGGCCAAATGCTCCCAATACTCAGCTTCGGCGAGCAGTTTCCAACTTCGATCAGGATGATGCGCGGCTGTCTGACGGCACAGCGATGCCATCGCGCGCAGGCGACTAGCAGTATCCATCCACTCCTCCCAACTATTCTTTGTTTTTTTGCACCTTATTTTCTTTTTTTGCGTCGGAGTCATTACGATTATGACGCTGAACTAATTTTCACTTTCGGAGCGTGATTCGAGTTCGTTACGACTTCAAATCGTTCGAGCACAACTGGTGCAATCCAGTGACGTTTGACGCAGCCACCGCGAGCGACACGAGGTCGCGGCGTCATTTGCCGAGAGGGAGCAAAGCGGAGTGTGAGGCTCCAGGAAACTCGGAACCAGCATCTGCGGCTATGTCCGGAAGGCTCATGAGACCGGCCTCAACCACGGCGATCTCGTCTTCGATCTGCTGGATCGAGCCGCTGCAATCGAAGCCCGTCATGGCTTTTAGATCGACTGCCAGCCGCCGCCTATGCATACGCAGATCTTCTAGTGCTCGACGATCCCCAAGCCGAGCATAGCCCTCGACAATCAACTCAATCGCCTCAGTCAAGTCACTCCCGAATTTAGTTCAGGATGCTTTGGGATTCGACGATGCCATGTCGAGAATGCAATTTAACTGGGGCACTCTCTCTGACAAATCGCCATCGTGGGGCGTTGCTGCAGCCACCAAAGTCTCCTCCGACAGGACAGCGCAGTGAGTAAGCTGTATCCGTCACCGCCAAAACAGGAGGCAATCCGCCCGTCATTCCGCGGGATCAACCGTTACCGCCGTCCGCGCTCCCCCGGTCCTCTCAGTACTGATACATAGCGAACCATGAGCTTCCTCCTGATGGTGAGGCGCCATCGATCTGCCGGCTTCTGCAAGTGATGCCCGCGCCAACGGCGATGGCACCAGCGCATGCATTTGGCATTTCGTTGTCTCGTGCTTGATCTAAATCAAGCGACCAGCGCGCAGCGATGATCGATCACTTAAGTTCCCGATAGGAACCGGAAGCATCCGGCCGAAGAAATCCGCGGACGGCGCGGCGCCGCCGGATGACGGGTTGTCTCCGCGAATTCAACTCGCGGGATTCGCGCACTGGCGCGCACGCTTCATTTGTCCTTGAGGCGCTGCGGCTTTTCCCTTCCCGCAGCCTGCGAGGTTCGGCTTGCGGGGGCCTCAAAGACCGCAACACGGCGATCGAGTTGCCATAGCTCGACGTCGTTGACATCAACCAGTTGCGCAGCACGTTCGCGTGCTTCCTGCTCGTCGGCACACTGCAATTTGGCTACGCTTATCACGTGGCGGTGCTGATCCAAAAGGTAAGCCCTGTAGTGAGCCATCCCCACAACTCCCAACGCCCGCGCTTACCGGATCATCACCTCAATCCTTCAATCAGCGTTCTCCAGCCGAACGCATCGTTCGCCGTCAGCAGCAAAGCGCCAAGCGTTGCCAAGTAGGATGGCAGTTCGCAATCGGGACGCGCGTTCATATTGCCGACAAACGAGGCGACCGCGTTCTTGAGATCGCCTCGGTCCAGATGATCGAAGGCCCGTTGCTTGCAACGCTCGACATATTTATCGCGCGCCAGCTCAATTAACAGGGAACGTTCCATTTCGTCTCCCCCAACCGATGACTGTTTTCAATCGTTGGGGAATTGGAACGGACCGGGCTTTTTCCGTCTGTTCGAAAAGCGACAAACGGATCTCTTTTGCTCGCAAGTGTGGGAATTGAGATACAGGCGCGCATCACGGGCGCCCCTGTCGACGCCGCGCGGACCCCAGTCACAGCCGATCCGGGGCCCACACCTGGTCTACGGCGCCTGCGCCCCCTACTCCCAATACCAGGTCGAGAAATCGTTCTCGAACTGCGGGACTTCCTTCCAGACGCCCTTCAGCTTCTTGTTGGTGACAGTCGGCCATTGCGGCTGGAACAGGTAGGCGGAGACGGCGTCGGTCGCCAGCATGCGCTGGGCGTCGCCGAGCAGTTTTGCGCGGGCGGCTTCATCCGGGGTCGACACGATCTGCTTGTAGAGCGCGTTGAACGCCTCGTTGTTGTAGCCGAGATAGTAATCCGGCTCGGTGATCTTGACGAGGTCGAACGGCTCAACATGGCTGACGATGGTGAGGTCGAAATTATGCGGACCGTTGGGCGCGAACACCTGCGACAGCCATTGCGCCCATTCGACGTTCTCGATCTTGGCGACGATGCCGACCTTGGCAAGCTGGGCTGCGACGATTTCGCCGCCCTGCCGCGCATAGGGCGGCGGCGGCAGCTTCAGCGACAGCTCGAGCGGCGTGGTGACGCCGGCCTCAGCCAGAAGCTTCTTGGCCTTCTCGGGATCGTAGGGATTGATGCCGGTGGTGTCGACATAGCCGAGCGATCCCGGCGTGTAGAAGCTGCCGATCGGCGTGCCGAAACCCTCGACGGCGCCGTCGATCAATGCCTTGCGGTCGATCGCAGCGAGGATGGCGCGGCGAACGCGGACATCGTCGAGCGGCTTCTTCCGCTCGTTGATCGCAACGATGGTCTTGGCCCTGGAACCGCCGATCAGCACCGTGAAGCGCGGATCAGACTTGAATTGAGCAACGACGCGGGTCGCGATACGCGGAAATGCGTCCACATCATTCGAGAGCAGCGCCGCGGCTTGGGCGGCCGGATCGGAGATGAAGCGGATCGTCACCTTCGACAGCTTGATCGCCGCGGCGTTGCGGTAGTCCGCCCATTTGTTGAGCGTCATCGAGGAGCCCTTGGCCCAGGCGCCGAGCTGATACGGCCCGGTCCCGACCGGCTGCGTGACGTTGGTCGCCGCGCTCTTCGGCTCGACGATCGAGCCGCTCGCCTGCCCAAGCAGGAACGGCAGGTTCGGCTCGGAATATTTCACCGTGATCACGACGGTGTCGGCGTCGGGCGTCTCGACCTTCTCGAAAGCCTGGAACAGGCTCTTGTCCTTGTTGGTGCTGGTCGCCGCGGCATTGCGCTCGAACGAGAACTTCACCGCGGCAGAATCGAACGGCTCGCCATTGTGGAATTTGACGCCCTTGCGCAGCTTGAAGGTGTAGGTCTTCAGGTCAGGCGATGCGGTCCAGCTCTCCGCCAGCAGCGGCGAGGTCGAGCCGTCCTCGTTGATCTTGGTGAGCGTCTCGTAGATGTTGTAGAGCGTGACTTCGGCGATCGCGGCCGCCGCCGCGTTGGTCGGATCGAGCCCCGGCGGCTCCAGCGTCATCGCCATGACGACGCTGTCCTTCTTGCTTTGTGCCAGTACCGGCAGCGGCGCCGCGACAAACGCGGCAGTGAGTGCGACGATGGATAGTTTCCTGAACATGCGTAACTCCCCTGCCTTCTCAATTCCCAGTCTACGCCAATCCTGCGCCCGAGACTAACCCTCCGCGGCCGCTTGCGGCAACGCCATCACGGCCTCCGCCTTGTGGCAGGCGGCGAGATGCGCCCCGCCCACCTTGCGTAGCTCAGGCAGGGCCTCGCGGCAATGCTGGTCGGCGAGCGCACAACGCGCGACATAGGGACACCCCGTGGCGACCGCCGATTGCGAGGCGATCGCCTGCGCCCCGCGCCGGCGCCGGCCGCCGCCGGCCCGTGCCCGCGGCACCGCGTCCAGCAGCGCCCGCGTATAGGGATGGGCGCAGCGCTCGAACAGATCCTCCGGCCGCCCCTGCTCGACGATCCGGCCGAGATACATCACCGCGACCTCGTCGCAGAGATAGTCGACGACGGCGAGATCATGGCTGATCAGGATATAGCTCAGCCCGAACTGCTCCTGGAGGTCCTGCATCAGGTTCAGGACCTGGGCCTGCACGGAGACGTCGAGCGCGGAGACCGGCTCGTCGGCGACGATCAGCTTCGGCTGGGTGATCAGCGCGCGGGCGATCGCGATGCGCTGGCGCTGGCCGCCGGAGAATTCGTGCGGATATTTGTCCATGTCGGCATCGCGCAAGCCGACCTGGCGCAGCACCGCGGCGACGCGTTCCCGGAATGTGGTGCGATCAGCGCCGTCCAGCACGGTCAAAGGTTCGGCGACGATGCGCGCGATGGTCTGGCGCGGATCGAGCGAGCCGTAAGGGTCCTGGAACACCATCTGGAAATCGCGGCGCGCGCGGCGCAGCTCGTCGGCCGGGAGGCGGTTGAGGTCGCGGCCGAGCAGCGCGACCTGCCCCGATGTCGGCCGCTCCAGCGCCATCACCACCCGCGCGAAGGTGGACTTGCCCGAGCCGGACTCGCCGACGATGCCGAGGCTCTTGCCGGCCTGGACCTGAACACTCACGCCGTTGAGCGCGCGCACCTGCCCGGGCGGACGGAACAGGCTCTCGCGCGGCAGCGTGTAGCGCTGCTCGATATCCCTGACGTCGAGAAGAGGCGCGGTGCTCATGCGGACAGCGCTCCGACATTCTCGGCCATGGAGACATCGGTGCGCACGCAGCGCACGACATGACCGGGGCCGACCTCGACCATCGGCGGCAGCGCCGCGCGGCACCGATCGATCACGAGCGGACATCGTTCGGAGAAGGTGCAGCCGGCCGGAAGATCCGCGAGCTCCGGCACGGTGCCCGAGATGGTCTTCAGCCGCGTCCCCTTGCGTGCGCCGAGCTTCGGACGGGCGCGGAACAGGCCTTGCGTATAGGGATGGCCCATGCGGCGGAACACCTCGTCGGTCGGCCCGCTCTCGACGACGGTGCCGCCATACATCACCATCATGCGCTGCACGTTCTCGGCGATGACGCCGAGATCGTGCGAGATCAGGATCATTGACATGCCGCGCTCCTCGACGAGATCGGCGATGAGGTCGAGGATCTGGCCCTGGATGGTGACGTCGAGCGCGGTGGTCGGCTCGTCCGCGATCAACAGGTCGGGCTCGCAGGCGAGCGCCATCGCGATGGTGATGCGCTGGCGCTGGCCGCCGGAGAACTGGTGCGGATAGGCATCGACGCGCCGCGCCGGATCGGGCAGCCCGACGCGATCGAGCAAGGCAATCGTCTCTTTCCGCGCCTGCGACGCCGAGTAGTTCTTGTGACGCCGCAGCGGCTCGGCGACCTGGTGGCCGATCGTGTGCATCGGATTGAGCGCGGTCATCGGCTCCTGGAAGATCATGCTGATGCGGTTGCCGCGCAGGCGGCAGTAATCCGCATCCGCAAACCCGGCGAGCTCGCTGCCATCGAGCTTGATGCTGCCGGAGACGACGGCGCTGTCCGGCAACAGGCCCATCAGAGACATCGCGGTGACCGACTTGCCGCAGCCGGATTCGCCGACGAGCCCGAGCGTCTCGCCGCGCTTCAGGGCGAAGCTGACGCCACGCACGGCCTGCGCCGGGCCGCGGCTGGTGTTGAGGCGGACGCCGAGATTGGCAACCTCGATCAGCGGCATGGTGGAGCGCCCTGCCATCGTCATCGCTCCCGCGCCAGTCGTGGGTCGAGCAGATCGCGCAAACCGTCGCCGAGCAAATTGAGGCCGAGCACGGCGACCGCGATGGCGGCGCCCGGATAGACCGCGAGCATCGGCGACTGGAACAGCAAGGTCTGCGCATCATTCAGCATCCGGCCCCAGGACGGCTGCGGCGGCTGCGTGCCTAGGCCGAGATAGGACAGTGCGGCCTCCGCGAGAATGGCGAGCGCGAACTGGATCGTCGCCTGCACGATCAGGATCGACAGGATGTTGGGCAGCACGTGCTCGATGGTGATGCGAAACTTGCCCTTCCCCGAGGCGCGCGCGGCCAGCACGAATTCGCGTGCCCAGATCGCGTTGGCCGAGCCGCGCGTCAGCCGGGTCAGCGTCGGGATCTGGAAAATACCGATCGCGACGATCGAGGTCACCATGCCCGGCCCCACGACGGCGGCGAGCATGATCGCGGAGAGCACGGCCGGAAAGGCGAAGGTGAAGTCGGAGAAGCGCATGATGATCTCTTCGGTCCAGCCGCGCCGCGCCGAGGCGATCAGGCCGAGGCAGACGCCGAAGGTGAGACCGATGCTGACCGCAATGATGCCGACCATGATGGTGGAGCGGGCGCCGGCGAGCAGCAGCGAGACGATGTCGCGGCCGAAGGAATCGGTGCCGAGCCAGTGCGCCGCCGACGGCGGCCGCAGCTTCGCGGCGATGTCGATCTCGTAGGGCGACCAGGGCGTCCAGACCAGCGACAGCAGCGCCGAGACGAGCACCAGCAGGCTCAGCGCGCCGCCGAGGACGAAGCTGCGATGGCGCAGCGCGCGGCGCCAGAACGTGCGCGCGGGCAGCGGGCGCGTGGCGACCGGCACATCCATCGAGTTGGTCAGGGGCGCGCTCACAGGTCGTGCACCTTGATGCGGGGATCGATGAAGGCATAGAGCACGTCGACCACGAAATTGACGATGACGACCATGGTCGCGAGCAGCATCACGCAATTGCGCACCACGATCAGGTCGCGGTTGGCGATCGACTGGAAGATCAGGCGGCCGAGGCCCGGCAGGTAGAACACGTTCTCGATCACGATGGTGCCGGCGAGCAGATTGGCGAATTGCAGCCCCATCACCGTCATCACGGGGATCATGGCGTTGCGCAGCACGTGGCGCCACAGCACCTCGCGCTTGCCGAGGCCCTTTGCGCGCGCGGTGCGGACAAAATCCTCGCGCAGCACTTCGAGCACGGCCGAGCGCGTGACGCGGGCGAGGATCGCGGCCTGCACCACCGCGAGCGAGATTGCCGGCAGCAGCAGCGACTTGACCCCCTGCCAGATGCCGTCCTCCCAGCCGGCGAAGCCGCCCGCCGAGAGCCATTGCAGCCGCACCGAGAACAACAGCACCAGCAGGATCGCGAACCAGAAATTCGGCAGCGCGATGCCGACCTGCGTCAGCGACATCACGCCGACATCACCGAGCTTGTTGTGGTTGGCGGCGGTGTAGATGCCGGCCGAGAGCGCCAGCGTCACCGTGATCGACATGGCCATGATCGCGAGCGGAATGGTCAGCACCAGCCGCTCCGCAATCAGGCTGGCGACCGGTGTGCCGTAGACATAGGAGTTGCCGAGATCGCCGACGAGCAGGCCCTTGATCCATTGCAGGTAGCGAACCGCCAGCGGTTGGTCGAGCCCGAGCTTGACGGTGAGCGCGCGGACCGCGTCGGCCGAGGCATCGGCGCCCATCAGCATCTGTGCGGCATTGCCCGGAAGCGCATCCAGCACCAGGAAGATGATCAGGGATGCGCCGACCAGCGTCGCCAGCAAGGTCAAGACACGTCGGAGGACAAATACGCTCATGCGCTCACGAGCTCCGACGTCGTCCTGGCGAAGGCCAGGACCCCCGAGCGAGCGCTTCGCGCTCGTCGCGATAACCCCAGGGAGCGGTTTGGCGAAGACTGGTCGTTCGGTACTGGCACCGCCCGTCACCGATAAATTCCGCGGTATGGGTCCTGGCTTTCGCCAGGACGACACCGAGGGGGTTGCGGGCGCCATGCCGCATTGGGACAAATACGTTCATGCGCGCTCGGTTTCGGGGCTCATCCGCGGCACGATCAACATGTCCGGACGGCGGACGCAAGTCCTTTGCGTGCAAGTGCCTTGCTGCATGCCCATGTCGTCATTCCGGCCAGCGGGACAGGAGGTCGGCGGAGGCCTCGAACAGCGCGCTCACGCGCAGCAATTCCGCATCGCGCCGGAAGCGGCCGACGAGCTGAAGCCCGATCGGAAGGCCGTCGCGGCCGAAGCCCGAGGGAAGGCTGACGGCGGGATGCCCGGTCATGTTGAACGGCATGGTCCAGGGGAACCAGTGCGGCCGGACGCTGTCGAAATGCGCCCCGTCGATCTCGATGCTGCCGAACAAATCCTGCTTGATCGGCAGCGCGGTGCGCGTGAGGGTCGGCATCGCCAGGAAGTGCCCGCGCGCAAGCAGCGATTGCAGGCGGCGGAACAGCGCGGTACGCGCGAACATCGCCTCCTGGTAGTCGACGCCGCTGACCTCGGTGGCGAGCGCGAGCTGCTTGAGGAAGGCCTCGCTCAGCTCGTCCTTGTGCTCGGCCGCGAGCTTGGCAAAGCGCGTGCGCCAGACGGTGTGGTTGATGGCGCGCCAGATCGGCTCGATGTCGAAACCCTCGCCGGAGAACTCCTCGAGCTCGGCGCCGAGCCCTGCCAGCCGGTCGAGGCTCGCCCTGAAGCTGGCGGCGACTTCGGCGGACACCGGACGGCCCGGCGGCGTCAGGCAGTACAGGATCCTCTGCCCGCGCAGATCGCCGCGCGGGGCGGCGGTGCCGACGAAATCGGGCACGGGAACGCCGATCGACCAGGGATCACAGGGGTCCTCGCCGGCCATCGCCTGCATCATCAGCGCGGTGTCGGCGACGGTGCGCGTGGTCGGCGTGACGTAGGTCTGGTTGCCGAACACGTCCAGCGCCTGGCTGTGCGGGATGACGCCGTTGCTCTGCTTCAGCCCGACCACGCCGTTGCAGGCGGCGGGAATCCGCGTCGAGCCGCCGCCGTCGGTCGCGATCGCGAGCGGCGCGATGCCGCTGGCAACGGCGACCGCCGCGCCGCCGCTGGAGCCGCCCGAGGACCGGCAGGCGTCCCACGCATTTCGGGTGCGACCGAACAGCGGCGAATCCGTCAGGCACTTGCTGCCGAATTCCGGCGTCGTGGTCTTGCCGATCAGGATCGCGCCCTCGGCGCGGAGCCGCGCGACCGCGACCGCGTCCTCGGCCGGCACGTTGTCCTTGTAGGGAACGGCGCCGAACGTCGTCTTCACCCCCTTGGTGTTGACGATGTCCTTGACGGTAACGGGGATGCCGTACAGCAGGCCGAGCGGCTCGCCGGCCATCATCTTGCGCTCGGCGGCGCGCGCCGCCGCCATCGCCTCGTCGCCGCAAATCGTGATGAAGCAGTTCAACTGGGGCTGGAGCGCCTCGGCGCGCACGAGCACGGCCCGGGTGATCTCGACGGGCGAGATCCGCTTGTCGGCGATGAGGCCGCGCAGCTCGGTTGCGGACAGCAGGCAGGGATCGCCGTTCATCGTCACATCACGCTCCGAAGCCGGCCCCCGTTGGCCAGCCATTGACAGCGAGAATGACAGTTTTGTTAACTCGCCGTCCAATACGATTTTGGACGTCAACCCATACGTTTTCGGTATGCCAATGGATCTTCGCCGGCTCCGCTACTTCGTCGCCGTCGCCGAGGCGCGCAGCGTCGGCAAGGCCGCCGAACGGCTGCGCATGGCGCAGCCGCCGCTCTCGGTCCAGATCCGCAAGCTGGAAGCCGAGATCGGCACGCCGCTGTTCCGCCGCGGCACGCGCGGCATGGACCTGACCGAGGCCGGCCAGGCGCTGCTGGCGCGCGCCAGCGAGGCGCTGGCGCTTGCTGCCGACGGCGCCGAAGCCGCGCGTGCGGTTGCATCCGGGCGGCGCGGGCGGCTGTCGGTCGGCTACATGTTCGTGCTGGCCAATGCGGTGCTGCCGCGCCTGATCCCGGAGCTGCGCCGCTCGATTCCCGGCGTCGATCTCGATTTCGCCGAGCTCAGCGCCTCGACGCGCGAGGCGCGGCTGCTCGACCGCAGCGTCACGGTCGCGCTGTGCATGCCGGCGATCCATCACCCTGAGATCCAGGTGGCGCGGGTCGGCGCGCAACCCTTCATGCTGGCGATGCCGATCCGCTCGCCGCTCGCCCGTTTCAGTGCAGTGCCGATGACGAAATTGCAGGGCCGCCCGCTGATCGCGCTGCCGCGGCCGGACCAGGACCCCGCCTCTTCCATGGTCGCGGCCCTGCTGCGGCGGCATCAAATCGTGATGCCGATCGCGAGCCGGGTGGAGACGGTGCATTCGGCGATGAGCCTGGTTCTCGCCGGTGAAGGTCTCGCCATCCTGCCGGCCTGCGCCAAGCTCGGCGCCCCGCACGGCATCGTATTCCGGCCGCTGCGCGATGCGACCGACTCCATCGACATCGCGGTGTGCTGGCGGCGGGACTCGCACAGCCCGCTGATCCGCACCTTCCTCAAATGCGCCGAAAAGGTCGTCGCACCGCTGTGACGGGCTACAACGGCCAGGCGATCTCATGGCTCCAGGGCGGATCGGCGCCCGGGCGGGTGCAGGTGAGACCGGCGCAATTGGCGGCAAAGGACAGCGCGCGGCGAAGCTCGTCGGCACTGATGGCCTTCAACTGCTGCCGCGCCAGACGCCCCTGCTTGTGCAGGGCGAACAGCAGCGCAGCCTGAAAGCTGTCGCCGGCGCCGATGGTGTCGGCGACCTCGACCTTGGGCGCGGTGACCTCGATCTGCCCTGCCCCCGCGTGCAAGGCGATGGCACCATTGTTGCCGAGGGTGATGACGACGAGGCTTGCGCCCTGCCCGAGCAGCATGTTCGCGCGTTGCTGATAGGACTCTTCGCCGAAGAGGTAGGCGAAGTCGACGTCCGACATCTTGATGAGATCGGCGGTCCTCGCGAACTCGGCCATGCGCGCGAGATAGGCCGGCTTGTCCTTGACGAGGTTGGGGCGGCAGTTCGGATCGAAGGAGATCGTCGACGACATCCGCGCGTCTGCGATCAGGGCTTTGGTTTCGGCCGCGCCTTGATTGTTGACCAGCGTGGTCGAGCCGACATGGAGGGCTTCAACGTCCGCGAATGGAATCGACCCGCGCCGGTAGGTCCAGTTCCGCGTCGCGGTTTCGGCGTCGTAGAAGGCGTAATGCGACTCGCCCGCGACGATGCGCACGAAAGCGAGCGTGGTCTGGTGATCGCTGCGGGTGGCAAGGCCGAGCTCGACATGCGAGGCGGTTGCGTGGTCGGCGATCATGCGGCCGAACAGGTCGGTCGAGATGCCGCCGACAAAACCGGTCGGTGCGCCCAGCCGCGCCATGCCGATCGCGACGTTGAGGCAGGAGCCGCCGACCGCGGGCATCACCGCTTCGCGTCCGTCCGCGTTTCGCGTCGGCACGAAATCGATCAGCGCATCGCCGCAGGATATCAGCATTCTTTCAACCTCTGGCGATGTCGCGCATCGCGGCACGGCTGCCGCGATCGAGCTCGCGCAGCAGCTTGTACACGTCGCGCTTGCGCGAATGAAACGCGGCCATGTCGGGCGCGGTCGGCTCGCTCTTGCGCCCCAGCGCCGACATCTTGGCCATGGTCTCGCCGATCGAGGCATAGGCGCCGCCGGCCACCGCCCCGAGCATCGCGGCGCCCAGCAGCACCGGCTCCCTGGTCTGCGGCAGCGCCACGGTGAGGCCCGTGGTGTCGGCCATGATCTGACGCACCAGCGGGCTGCGGCTGGCGCCGCCGCCCATGATCATGATGCTGGAACGGACGCCATGCGCGGCAAAGGCCTCGATCACCTCGGCAAGCCCATAGGCGAGACCGCAGAGGCCGGCGACGAACAGCCGCTCCATCGAAGCGACGTCGGTGTCGAGATCGAGGCCGGCGATCACCGCGCGCGTATCAGGGTCAGCGTAAGGCGAACGATTGCCGATGAACTCGGGCAGCACGTGGACGTCGCGGGCGAGCAGCGCGGCGCGGCTGGCATCGCCGGCACGTGCGATGATGCGGCGCTCGAGGAATTCGATGAGGTCGAGGCCATCGCTCCGCGCCGCCGCACTCGCCTCGGCAAAGCCCGGATGCGATTTGAGGAGATGGTCGATCGCCGCGCCTGCGGCCGACTGCCCACCCTCGTTGAGCCAGAAATCCGGCACCATGCCGGAATAATAGGGACCCCAGACGCCCGGCACGAAGCAGGGCTCCGTGGTCGTCGCCATGATGCAGGCCGACGTTCCCATGATGTAGGCGAGGCGGTCGCTGACATCGCTCGTCCCGCCAGCCCCATCGCGGCCGCCGATCGCGCCGATGCCGCCGGCATGGGCGTCGATCAACGAGGCACCGACCGGCGTGCCCGGCGACAGGCCGAGCTCGGCCGCGGCCGGGCCGGTGAGACCTGCGCCGAGCCGCGTGCCCGGCGCGACGATCTCGGTGCCGATGCGGGCGTATTTCTCGTTGACGAAGTCGGACAGCCCGATGCGCTTGAAGAATGGCGCGCTCCAGCCGCCGCCGTCATGGGCGAGATAATTCCATTTGCAGGTGACGGTGCAGGTCGAGCGCTGCAGCGCGCCGGTTGCGCGCCAGGTCAGGTAGTCTGCCAGATCGAAGAAATGGCCTGCGGCGTCGAAGCTCGCGCGCAGATGCCGCTTCAGCCACAACAGCTTCGGCATCTCCATCTCGGGCGAGATCGAGCCGCCGACATAGCGCAGCACCGCATCCTCGGTCTCGTTGATCAGCCGCGCTTCGGCCGTGGCGCGATGGTCCATCCAGACGATGACGTTGCGCTGCGCCTCGCCCGAGGCGCTGACGGTGAGCGGCTCGCCCTGGAGGTCGAGCACCACGAGCGAACAGGTCGCGTCGAAGCCGATGCCGCCGACGCTGTCGGGCGCGATGGCAGCTTCCGCCATCGCAGCCCGCACGGATGTCACGCAGGCCTCCCAGATGTCCTGGGATGACTGCTCGACGATATCGCCGGCCTCGTGCCAGATCCTGATCGGGTGCCGGGCCGTCGCCAGCAGCGTGCCGGCCTCGTCAAACACCCCTGCCCGCGTGCTGGTGGTCCCCACGTCGACGCCGATATACGCTCGCGGCATTGTCGCTCCCGGTCGCTCTCGTCAGTTTTGACGGTAAGCCTACCAGCAAGTGTAGCCGCCATCCACCAGCACGATGCTGCCGGTCATCAGGCTCGCGGCTTCCGAACTGAGGAACAGCACGACGGAGGCAATCTCCTCGACCTGCCCCATCCGCGCCATCGGGGTTCCGCCGATCCAGGCGTCGTACATTTTCGGGTTGCTCTTCACGAAGGCGTTGAGCGGCGTCTCGATATAGGTCGGCGCCACCGCGTTGACGCGGATGCCGCGCGCGCCCCATTCCGCGGCGAGCGACTTGGTCAGATGGTGCACGCCGGCCTTGGATGCATTGTAGAAGCACTGCTCCTGCGGCTTGTTGACGATGAAGCCGGACATCGAGCCGACATTGACGATGGCGCCGCTTTGCGCCTTCAGCATGTGCTTGCCGAACTCGCGGCAGCACCAGAAGGTGCCGTTGAGGTTGACGTCGATGACGTTGAGCCAGTGCTCGTCGGTCACGGTCTCCGCCGGCGTCTCGCTGCGGGCGATGCCGGCATTGTTGACGAGGATGTCGACCTTGCCGTGGCGGGCGACGAGGTCATTGGCGACCTCGGCGACGCGCTTGGTGTCGGTCACGTCCATGACCGCGGTCTCCACGTCGAACCCTTTGGCCTTCAGGCCGGCCTTGGCGCTGTCGGCGACCTTGCTGTCGCGGTCGCCGATCACGACCCTGGCGCCGGCCTCGGCCAGCGCCTCGGCGCAGGCGAGCCCAATGCCCTGCCCGCCGCCGGTGATGAACGCGGTCTTGCCGTTCAGCTTGAATTTTTCCAGGTACATGTTGGTTTTTCCGTCTCTTGCCGTCTCTTGCCGTTTCTTGTCAGCCGCGAAGAGCGTTGCCGCTCTCGTCGAAGCGGTGGATGCGCGCGGGGTCCGGCACCAGCGACACGTGATCGCCGGCATGCAGGCTCAATTCGCCGATGTAGCGCGCGGTCAGCATGCCAAGCGGGCCCGCATCGACATAAAGGAACGTGTCGCTGCCGAGATGCTCGGCGACCGCGATCGTCCCCTGCCAGCCGCCCGTCCCGTCGCGCTCGATCTTGAGATGCTCCGGCCGCACGCCGATGGTGGCCGCGCCCTGCTGCCTGGCGAGCTCGCCGGTGACGAAGTTCATCTTGGGCGAGCCGATGAAGCCGGCGACGAACAGATTGGCGGGCTTCTCGTAAAGCTGCAGCGGCGAGCCATATTGCTCGATCTTGCCGCCGTTGAGCACGACGATCTTGTCGGCCATGGTCATGGCCTCGACCTGGTCATGCGTGACGTAGATCGCGGTGGTGCCGAGCTGCTTCTGAAGCCGCGTCACCTCGATGCGCATCTGCACACGGAGCGCGGCATCCAGGTTCGACAGCGGCTCGTCGAACAGGAACGCCTTGGGCTCGCGGACGATGGCGCGGCCGATCGCGACGCGCTGGCGCTGGCCGCCGGAAAGCTCGCGCGGCTTGCGGTCGAGATAGGGCGTGAGATTGAGCGTCGCGGCGGCCGCCTCGACCTTGCGGTTGATCTCGTCCTTGGGCAGGCCCGCCATCTTCAGGCCGAAGCCGATATTGCCGCGCACGCTCATATGCGGATAGAGCGCGTAGGACTGGAACACCATGGACAGTCCGCGCTTGGCAGGCGGCGTGTCGACGACGTTCTTGCCGTCGATCAGGATCTTGCCGCCGGAGACATCCTCGAGGCCGGCGATCAGCCGCAGCAGCGTGGTCTTGCCGCAGCCGGAGGGACCGACGAACACCACGAAGGAGCCGTCGGCAATGTCGAGATCGGCGCCCTTGATGATGTGCACGGGGCCGAAGGACTTCTGCACGTCCTGAAGTGTGATCTGACCCATGATCCGGCAGCCCTTCTACTTCACCGCGCCGAAGGTGAGCCCGCGCACGAGCTGCTTCTGGCTGAACCAACCGAGGACGAGAATGGGCGCGATCGCCAGCGTCGAGGCTGCCGACAGCTTTGCCCAGAACAGCCCTTCGGGACTTGAATATGAGGCGATGAACACCGTGAGCGGCGCGGCGTTCGAGGTCGACAAATTGAGCGTCCAGAACGCCTCGTTCCAGGCCAGGATCAAATTGAGCAGCATGGTCGAGGCCAGGCCGGGGATCGCCATCGGCGTCAGCACGTAGACCAGCTCGCGGCCGATGGTGGCGCCGTCCATGCGCGCGGCTTCGAGAATGTCGCGCGGGATCTCCTTGAAATAGGTGAACAGCATCCAGATCACGATCGGCAGATTGCCGAGGCAGAGGATGAAGACGAGGCCGATGCGGGAATCGAGCAGGCCGAAACCTTTGTAGATCAGGTAGATCGGCACCAGCACGCCGACCGGCGGCATCATCTTGGTCGAGAGCATCCAGAGCAGGATGTCCTTGGTGCGCTTGGTCGGCGAGAACGCCATCGACCAGGCCGCGGGAATGGCGATCAAGAGCGCGATCAAGGTCGAGCCGCCGGCGATGATGATCGAGTTCATGGCGTGGTGCAGATAGTCGCTGCGCTCCTGCACGGTCGCGTAGTTTTCCGTGGTCCAGTGGAAGAACAGGAAGGACGGCGGAATGGCGAAGGCCTCGAGCTCGGTCTTGAAGCTCGCCAGCACCATCCAGAGGATCGGGAAGAAGATCAAAAAGCCCGCCAGCCAGGCTCCGATCGTCGAGACCACCACCTTTTGCGTCGTTGCCATCCGCGCCATGGTTCTACGCCTCCAGATTGCGGCCGACGATGCGGACGAGGAAGAACGCAACGATGTTGGCGATCACGACGGCAACCAGGCCGCCGGCCGAGGCGCTGCCGACGTCGAACTGGATCAGCGCCTGCGAATAGATCAGGAAGGCGATGTTGGTGGTCTGCAGGCCCGGCCCGCCGCCGGTGGTGACGAAGATCTCGGCGAACACCGTGAGCAGGAAGATGGTTTCGATCAGGATCACCACGGTGATGGGACGCGCCAGATGCGGCAGCGTGATGTAGATGAAGGCCGAGACCGCGCTCGCGCCATCCATCTCGGCCGCCTCCTTCTGCTCCTCGTCGAGCGATTGCAGCGCGGTCAGCAGGATCAGCGTCGCAAACGGCAGCCACTGCCAGGCGACGATCAGGATCACCGCGAACAGCGGCACATCGTTGAACCAGTCGATCGGCGTCAATCCGAACAGCTTGGCGAGCCAGGCGAACAGGCCGGAGACCGGATGCATCAACAGGTTCTTCCAGACCAGCGCGCTCACCGTCGGCATCACGAAGAACGGGGCGATCACCATCAGCCGCACGATGTTGCGGCCGATCACGGGCTGGTCCATCAGCAACGCCAGGGGAATGCCGAGCAGAATGGTCATTGCCAGCACCGAGCCGACCAGCACCAGCGTGTTCTGGAGCGAGGCGAGGAAGGCGGGATCGGTGAGGAAGTAGCGGAAGTTCTCCAGCCCGACGAATTCTTCCGAACCGGGATCGAGCAGGCTGTAATGCAGGGTCGAGAAATAGAGCGTCAGCGCGAGCGGGACGATCATCCAGATGAACAGCAACCCGACGGCCGGGCTCAGAAGCGACCGCGCAAGAAATTGCGTCTGCCGGGTTGCCATCGCTCTTCTCCGCTGGAAGAAGAAGGCGGCCATCCATCCGGGGCTGGGCCGGTGGATGGCCGCCAGTTTGAGCTCAGGAGGGAGAGCTCGGGTTCACTTGATGTAGCCGGCGCGCTTCATCTCGCGCTCGGTCGACGATTGCGCCGCGGTGAGTGCGGCATCGACCGTCATGGAGCCCGCAAGCGCGGCCGAGAACTGCTGGCCGACCTGCGTACCGATGCCCTGGAATTCGGGGATCGCGGCGTACTGCACGCCGACATAGGGCACAGGCTTCACCGTCGGCTTGTTCGGATCGGCGGCGTCGATCGAGGCCAGCGTCAGCTTCGCGAACGGCGCGACCTTCAGATATTCAGGGTTCTGGTAGAGCGAGGTCCGCGTGCCCGGCGGCACATTGGCCCAGCCGTCCTTCGCGGCCACAATTTTTGTGTAGTCCTTGCTGGTCGCCCAGGCGATGAACTTCTCGGCGACGTCCGACTTCTTCGAGCCGGCGGGAATCGCGAGACTCCAGGCCCACAGCCAGTTGGCGTTCTTGCCGAGCCCGGTGTTGGGCGCAAGCGCAAAGCCGACCTTGTCGGCGACCTGGGACTCCTTCGGATTGGTGACGAAGGACGCCGCCACCGTCGCGTCGATCCACATCGCGCATTTGCCGGCGTTGAACAGCGCGAGGTTCTCATTGAAGCCGTTCGAGCTCGCGCCGGGAGGGCCGGCTTCCTTCATGAGATTGACGTAGGTCGTGAGCGTCGTCTTCCATTCCGGCGTGTTGAACTGCGGCTCCCACTTCTCGTCGAACCAGCGCGCGCCGTAGGAATTTGCCATCGCCGACAGGAACGCCATGTTCTCGCCCCACCCGGCCTTGCCGCGGAGACAGATGCCGTAGGTGCCGGCGCTCTTGTCCGTGAGCTTCTTGGCGGCGTCGATCACGAAATCCCAGGTCGGCTTTTCCGGCATCTTCAGGCCGGCCTTGTCGAACAAATCGGTGCGGTACATCACCATCGAGCTCTCGCCGTAGAAGGGCGCGGCGTAGAGCTTGCCGTCGACGGAGACCGCATCCTTGATCTTCGGCAGCAGGTCGGCGACGTCGTAGTCGGCGCCGAGATTGGCGAGCGGCACCAGCCAGCCCTTCTTGGCCCAGATCGGCACCTCATAGGTGCCGATGGTGAGCACGTCGAACTGGCCGCCCTTGGTGGCGATGTCGGTGGTGACGCGCTGGCGCAGCACGTTCTCCTCCAGCGTCACCCATTTGACGGTGATGTCTGGATTCTTCTTGGTGAATTCGCCGGTCAACCCCTGCATGCGGATCATGTCGCCGTTGTTCACGGTGGCGATCGTCAGGGTGGTTTCGGCCATCGCGGGGACAGCCAGCAGCACAGACGCGCCGCAGACGGCGCCGAGGACGTATTTCACGGTGACCTCCCTCAAATTCGCGTTTTGAGCATATGCTCACGCGTTGAGCGTATGTTCACATCACGGGCGGAGGATTGTCAAGCAGGCGCGCACGCGTTTTGGCAACTTATGAGTGCTGCGATGCGGGAGGGAGTGGCGCCACTCAGCAGAAGACCGTCATGCCCGGGCTTGTCCCGGGCATCCACGTTCTTTGTGCGCGCGGAAGACGTGGATGGCCGGGTCAAGCCCGGCCATGACGATGTGGAAGCACTCGGGCCCCAAGCGATGGCGCCTCAAGAGGCGAGCGGCCTACCGCTCCAAAATCGCCCTTGCGGTCGCCTCGTCCGTGATCAGGCCGTTGATCAGGCCCCCGCTCAACGCCGCCGCGATCGCCGGGACCTTGGCGGCGCCGACCGCGGCGCCGATGGTCGTGGTCTTGGCCGGCACTTCCGGCGGAATGCTGGTGAGGCGCTTGTTGGTGCCGGCCTTGAGCAGGCGGCCCTTGGCGTCATAGGCCCAGCCGGTGATCTCGCCGATCGCCCCCAGGCGCATCATCTCGAACAATTCGTCGCGGGTGACGAAGCCGTCGACATGGACCTGCGCCTTCTGGTCCATCTGGCCGATGCCGACGAGGCGCAAATCGGCCTTGGCCGCGACCGCCTTCACCTTCGCGATCGGCTCGATGCGCACCATCTTGTTGCGCTCGTCCTCCGACGACATCAGGAACGGCAGCGGCATCGGGTAGTGCCGCGCGCCGGTGCGGTCGGCGAGCCGGCCGACGGTGTCGTAGAAGCTCGCCGAACCGTCGGCGGAGATGTTGCCGACCAGCGAGACGATCTGGTGATTGGGCCGGTCGATCGGCGTGACGCGCTCGACCGCGGCGCGCACCGCCCGCCCCGTGCCGAGCGCAACGATGACGGGAGTCTCCGAGCGCAGCGTGGAATCGAGCAGGTTGGCGCAGCGCTCGGCAATGCCAGCGGTCGCCTGCGGCGCGGCGGGATCTTCCGGCACCACCTCGCAATGGACGAGATCGAACCGCTGCTTCAGGCGCGCCGCCAATTCCATGCAGGCGGCGATGGGATGTTCGAGCCGGAAGGTGATGAGACGCTCGGCAAGGCAGAGCGAGACCAGCCGCTGCGCCGAGGCGCGCGAGACCTGGAGCATCTTTGCGATCTCGTCCTGGGTATGGCCGGCAATGAAATAGAGCCAGCCGGCCCGCGCGGCGGCGTCGAGTCTCGATTTGTCGTTCTCGGCGGCCATGGCTGAAATCACGCCTCCCAGAAATCGCTCATGCGCGCGAAGACCCGATCGGCCCCGGCGGCGGACAATATAGCGCGGCCGTCGCGGGCGCGATAATGGCTGCCGCCGACAAATCCCCAGACGGTCATGCCGGCCGCCTTGCCCGCCTGCACGCCGCTGACGCTGTCCTCGATCACCAGCGTGCGCGCGGGCTCCGCGCCCATCTGCGCCGCCGCGTGGAGAAAAAGATCCGGCGCCGGCTTGCCGTGCCTGACCATCTGCGCAGTGTAGAGCCGCGCGCCGAAATGCGCCCGAAGACCGGTGACATCGAGCGAGAGCGAGACACGGTCGATGTCGCTGGACGAGGCCACGCAGAACGGCGTGGTGAGTTTGGAGATCACCGCCCCGACCCCGGGGATCGGCTCGAGCGAGGCGGCAAACGTCTCCAGCACGCGCGACTTCAGGCGCGGCAGAAAGCCATCAGGCACGACCTGCCCGAGATCACGGTAATGCTGCTCGATCGCCTTGGTGCTGCGCCCGAGAAACAGCTCGAGCGCCTGCTCTTCGCTGAGCGCGAGGCCGAACTCGGCCAGCACCTCGGACAGGCACCGGCAGCTCAATAGCTCGCTGTCGACGAGCACGCCGTCGCAATCGAAGATGATGAGATCGGGTGCAGGCCGGCCCTGGTCCATCCGGCCATTCGATCATATACTCAACGAGTGGGCAATAGCTCACCTGGGCAGGGAGTCTGAGGCAGGGTAACCGCACATGACGCGAGAGCGTGGAACATGGAAGCCTCCACGTCGTCATGGCCGGGCTTGTCCCGGCCATCCACGGCGTTCTTCGACGGCGCCGAAGAACGTGGATGCCCGGGCCTTCGCCTCGCCGAAGCGGCTTCGGCCGCGCAGGCGGGACAAGCCCGGGCATGACGGCCCCCTTATGCGGTTGTGCTTGCGTCGCCGGGCTTTGCTCCATCAATGCGCCACCTGCCGGTAGATCGCGGGCAGCGCCGCGGGCAAGCGCTTGATGTTGCCGACGATCGCATAGCCGCTGCGCCCGAACAGCGTCGGGAAGTAGGATTGCGCCGTCGCGTCGACCGTCACGCCGAAGACCGCGATGCCGAGCCGGCGCGCTTCCTGCACGGATTTGCGGGTGTCTTCGACCGCAAAGCGCCCCTCATAGTGATCGACGTCGTTCGGCTTGCCGTCGGTGAGGACGAGCAGCAGCTTCTTGCGCTGCGGCTGGCGCGCAAGCTCGGCCGAGGCGTGGCGCACCGCCGCGCCGATCCGCGTGTAGTAACCGGGCTTGAGCGCGCCGATGCGGCGTTCCACTGCGCCGCTCATCGGCTCGCCGAACGCCTTGATCGTTTCGAGCCGCACCCAGCACCGCCGGCGCGAGGTGAAGGTCAGGATGCTGTGGTGGTCGCCGCAGGCCGACAGCCCATGCGCGAGCACGAGCAACGCTTCCTTCTCGACGTCGAGCACCCGATAGCCGTCAACCCACGCGTCCGTCGAAAGCGAGACGTCAACGAGCAGCGCGACAGCAAGATCGTGGCCTTGCGGCCGCATCGCCATGTGGACGCGATCGAGACCCCCGCCGCCGCTGCCGGCGCGAAGGTCGCACCGCGCGCGCACGAGTGCGTCGAGATCGAGGTCGTGTCCGTCGGCCTGGGCGCGCATCAATTCGTGGCGCGGCCGCAAGATCTCGAAGCGCCGGCGCACCTGGCGGACGTGCCGGCGCATGGTCTCGTCAGGCGTCCAGCTCTCGCCGATCTCGGAGGCTGCGCCGGCGAGCACGCGGCAATGATCGGGCAGATAGGAGCTGCTGCGATAATCCCATTCGGGATAGGTCAAATCCGCATTCAGGCGCGAGGCGTCGAGCGCTTCCGGCGGCAGGTCGAGATCGAATTTGAAACGGCTCGCCGGCTTGCCGCTGCGGCGGCTGAGCGTGATCTCCTCGAGATCGTCGGCCGCCTTCTGCGCGTCTTCGTCCTCGCTGTCGTCGGCCGGACGATCGACATTGACCATCTCGGCCATCGCAAGGATCTTTTCGAAGCGGTTGAGCACGAAGGGATCGCGGCGACTGGCGCCATCCTCCCGCTCGCGGACGGCGAAACGCTTGCGATCGTCCTGGGCTGCGGGCTCCGCGCCATCAGCGCACTCGTCCTCGCCTGCATGCGCGGGCGACAGCTCGCGCGTCCAGCAATCGCCCCAGAACGGGCACGGCAGGATCGAACGATAGCCCGGCGGCGCCTTGTCCGGCAGCGGCTCCGTTCCCATCATCGCCGGCCACAATTTGCCCGCGGGCGCAGGTCCCGCTCCGAGCAGGGCGAGAACGATCTGTTCGACCTCGTGCTCGATGCGCGGCAAGGGACGCTGCGGCCGGGCCGCGGCGGTGGCCGCGGCAAGCTGCGCGTAATCGGCAACGAGCCCGGGAAACTGCGTGAGCACAAAGACCGCCGTCTCGGCGGCGCGGCGCAGCACCAACAGATCGCGCCCGAGAGGATCGGCCTCGACGATCGTCTCGATCGGTGCGACCGCGAACCATGCCGCGAGCCAGCGATAGAGAGATGCGTTCAGCTCACGGTCGGGAAAGATCGCGATGCGATCGGGCAGGAAGATGGTTGCGGCGTCGCGGCCCGGCTGCTCGAGACGCTCGTCGCCGAGGCCGATGCGTTGCCGCCAGCCGAGCCGGTGCCCGGACTTGCGGGCGCCGGCGCTTGCGATCTGCACGCCGGCCTCGCCGCCGAGCGCACGGAACATCACCGCGATCCGGCCCCTCACCTCCGCCAGCGACACCGCGTGCTCGGCGTGAACCGGATAGCTCGCGGTGCTGCCGACCATCCGGTGCCAGGCACGGCCGACCGTTTCCTCCAGTTCGAGGAAGTCGAGCATGGGACCGGCCTCACCCGATCACGGCGCGTGCGACGTCGAGCAGCGCGGCTTTGACGTCGGCGTCGTCGGTCAAGGGCTCGATCATGCCGGCCAGCACGGCATCGGCAATCGACGCTCCCGCGGCAATCAGGGTGGCGCAATAGACGACGAGGCGGGTCGAGACGCCCTCCTCCAGATCGTGACCCTTGAGTGCGCGCAGCCGGCCGGCAAGCAGCACCAGCGGCCGCACGCGATCCGGCGGCAGTCCGCTCTCGGCGGACACCACCGCGATCTCCTGCTCGGGCGGCAGGAAACCGAACTCGATGGCGACGAAGCGCTGCCGCGTCGAGGGCTTCAGCGCCTTGAGCAGCGTCTGGTAGCCGGGATTGTAGGACACGACGAGCATGAAGCTCTTCGGTGCCGCGAGCTCCTCGCCGGTACGCTCCAGCGGCAGGATGCGGCGATCGTCGGTGAGCGGATGCAGCACCACGGTGACGTCCTTGCGGGCTTCCACCACCTCGTCGAGATAGCAGATGCCGCCCTCGCGCACCGCGCGCGTCAGCGGGCCGTCGGTCCATACGGTGTCGCCGCCCCTCAGGAGATAGCGGCCGGTGAGATCGGCTGCGGTGAGATCGTCGTGGCAGGCGACGGTGTGGAGCGGCAATCCGAGCCGCGCCGCCATATGCGCGACGAAGCGCGTCTTGCCGCAGCCGGTCGGTCCCTTCAGCAGGACCGGGAGCTGATGCCGCCAGGCGTGCTCGAACAGCGCACATTCGTTGCCGGTTGCGACATAGGCCGGCAGCGCGGGCGCGGGCGCCGCCACGGCGAGAAGTGCTGCTTTCATGGTCATTCTCCGCAATTCACATTGAGAAGGCGGCCGCGGCTTGCGCGGCCGCCGTCACGCTCATTCGGCCGGCTGCAGCGCGCCGGGGATGACCGGCTGCCTGGCGCGGCCGGGCACCAGCACGGCCCAGACGAACATCAGCGCGGAGATCGCGACGAACACGCCGGAGCCGAGCCGGACCCAGTAGAACATCGCGAGCTGGTCCTGCACGTCCATGTAGCCCTGGCCGAGCACGCGCTGGAGATGGACCTGGACCACGCCGGCGAAGGTCAGGGCGAAGGTCATCACCATCATCGCCGTGCACATGATCCAGAAGCTCGCCATGCTGAGCCACTGGTTGTAGGGCGCGCGTCCCCTGATCTGCGGGATCGCATAGGCCATCACCGACAGGTTCAGCATCACATAGGCACCGAAAAAGGCGAGATGGCCGTGCGCGGCGGTGACCTGGGTGCCGTGGGTGTAGTAGTTCACCGAGGACAATGTGTGCAGGAAGCCCCAGACGCCGGCGCCAAGGAACGCCATCACCGAGCAGCCGACCGACCACAGCAGCGCGGCGCGGTTCGGATGCTTGCGGCCGGCCTTCCAGGTCATCTGCACCGTGAAGATTACCATGGTGAAGAACGGCGCGACCTCGAGCGTGGAGAACAGCGAGCCGATCCACTGCCAGTAGCCGGGCGCGCCGATCCAGTAGAAGTGATGGCCGGTACCGAGGATGCCCGAGAACAGCGCAAGGCCGATGATGACGTAGAGCCACTTCTCCACGACCTCGCGGTCGATGCCGTTGAGCTTGATCATCAGATAGGCGAGCACGGAGGCCATGATCAGCTCCCAGACGCCCTCGACCCAGAGGTGGACGACATACCACCAGTACATCTTGTCGACGGCGAGGTTCGCCGGGTTGTAGAACGCGAACAGGAAGAAGATCGCAACGCCCCACAGGCCGAACAGAAGGATGTTGGTCACCGTGGTCTTGCGGCCCTTCAGCGCCGTCATGGTCACGTTGAACAGGAACATCAGGCAGACTACGACGATGCCGACCTTGATGATGAAGGGCTGCTCGAGGAACTCGCGGCCCTCGTGGTAGTGGAAGAGATAGCCGACGACGGCGACGCCGGCCGCGCCGAAAAACATCCAGAACTGGATCTTGGCCAGCAGCGGGCTGTACAGCTCGGTCTCGGTCTCTTCCGGGAGCAGGAAGTAGGTCGCGCCCATGAAGCCGATCAGCGACCATACGATCAGCGCGTTGGTGTGGATCATCCTGACGATGTTGAACGGCAGGAGGGTCGACAGGGTGTTGGGCAGGACGTAGATGGTTCCGGCGAGCAGGCCGAACAAGACCTGGGCCAGGAACAACGTCAGCGCGCCGTAGAAATACAGCATCGCGACTTTCTGGGTCTGATATTTCATCTCGGGTTCTCTCTGTCTTGAAAGAGGCAAGGACTTGAAAGAGGCAGGCGCTTTAGCCGGCTTTGTTCGGCGGCCACTCCTGGCGCTTGATCGTGCTGGTCCATTGCAGGAAGTCGGCGAGATCGTTGAGCTCCTGGTCGGTCAGGTTGAACTGCGGCATCTGCCGCCGGCCGGGCGCGCCCGAGGGCTGCGACTGCATCCAGGCCTTCAGCGTCTCGCGCGCGGCGGCGGGATCCTCGTTGCCGCCCCAGCGATCCCAGATATTGCCGACCTCAGGGGCGAAATAGGCGCCCTCGCCCAGCAGCGTGTGGCAGTTGATGCAGGAGTTCTTCTCCCAAACATGCTTGCCGCGGGCGACCGACGAGGTCAGCGTCGTCGCGTCGGTCGAGGTCGTGGCCATGTAGTAGTGGCTGTGCGCCGTCAGCCCTATGAAGATGGCGAAGAAAAAAGCCGAGCCGCCGTAGAAGACGTTTCGAGCGGCCGACTTGGTCAGGCGTTCAGCCATTGCCAATCCTTTCCGGTTGATTCCTGTCGAGGTGCGATGCTGCGATTTATTGCCGCTTCGAGCGGCCGGTTCTTTGTCAGGGCGCAATGAGCGCGTCAGATCAGGGCGACGATGGCCGACACGGACCAGGCAAACACCAGGACGATGACGACCCAGGCGCTCACGAGGCCGCGCCAGAGCGCCGGCGCAGCGCGAAGATCGAGGAAATCGAGCACGATCCGGCGCCCCTTGAGCGCGGCGAAGGTCAGCAGCAGGGCGTTGCCGAGCAGCGGACGCATCACAAGGGATGGAACCAGAACGGTCGCGAGCGCGAGGCCGATCAGCACGATCCATGTGAGGTCGAGACGGCCTGGAAGCATCAGCGCACCAGATACAGAATCGGAAACATGACGATCCACAGCAGGTCGACCATGTGCCAGAAGGCGGCTCCCGTCTCGACGCCGATCACCTCCGCCCTCCGGGAAACTACGGCCAGGATCACGATGCCGAGGCCGACATGCAGGAGATGAAAGCCGGTGAGAAGGAAGTACAGCGTGAAGAACGGGCTGGTCTCCAGACCGTTTCCCTGGGCGATCTCGCCGGCATATTCGAACAGCTTGATCGCGATGAAGGCGCCGCCAAGGGTCATGGCACCGAACAGCCAGCCGCGCGCCGCCCGCTTGCGTCGTGCCCGTGCGGCAGCGGTCCCGCGGGCTGCGGCCCAGCCGCTGGTCACCAGGACAATCGTGTTGAGCCCGGCGAGATGCGCATCGAGCGTGGCCTGTCCGGCCGCGAACATGGCGGGATGAATGGCGCGGGCGACGATGAAGGCGCCGAGGAACAGGCCGAACGCGGCAAGCTCGCTGAAGATCAGCACCCAGATCATGGGATCGCCGGGGAGATCCTCGAGGATGCCCCAGCCGGTTCCCTGTTGTTCGCAATCGGTCGCCGACATCTGCTTTCCGGATCAGGACACCGGACAGACTTAGCCCGCCTGCCCCGAGCCGAGTTTGTCGCCAGACAAACTGATGGATTGCGCGGGCTTGTTTGCGCCGACGCAACGTCCGCTCGCCCGGATCGCGGTAGGAACCGCCTCAGGATGTCAGGGAGCGGCGAGCAACGATATGAGCGATGCACAAATCGGGCTGATGACCGCGACCCCCATCATCATCGCGTTTGCCATCGCGCTCAGGCGCATGGGCGTGCTGTCGACGGTGGCGACCGTCTCGGCGGTGAGCCTCTCCGTCGCGATCGCGACGGTGCTGTTCACGACGCAGTAATCCGTCGGGGATGACGTCTCGTGCCCCGGACGCAATGCAGCGCGCCGCCCTTGCGGCGTGGTGCGTTGCAGAGCCGGGGCCCATGACTGCAAGCTGGGTCCCGGCTCGGCATCGCGGCATGATATGCCGCGATGCGTCCAGGACACGAGAAGCTGCTACCGCCGCTGATTATACACGTCGATGCACACGGCCCCCAGCAGCACCAGGCCCTTGATGACCTGCTGATAGTCGATGCCGATGCCGAGGATGGACATGCCGTTGTTCATCACGCCCATGATCATGGCGCCGACCACGGCACCGCCGACGCGCCCCACTCCGCCATAGGCCGAGGCGCCGCCGATGAAGCATGCGGCGATGACGTCGAGTTCGAAGCCCAGACCTGCCTTCGGCGTCGCGGTGTTGAGACGCGCGGCGAAGACGAGGCCGGCAAGGGCTGCGAGCACGCCCATGTTGACGAAGGTGAAGAAGGTCAATCGCTCGGTCTTGATGCCCGACAGGCCTGCAGCCTTGGCGTTGCCGCCGACCGCGTAGATATGACGCCCGATCACGGTGCGACGGGTGACGAAGCCATAAAGCGCGATCAGTACGCTCATGATCACCAGCACGTTGGGCAGGCCCCGATAGATTGCGATCAGATAGGTGAAGTAGAGCACCGCACAGGCCAGCACGATGCTCTTGCCCAGAAAGAACGCGTAAGGCTCGAGCTCGATTCCATGCGACTGTTCGCGCGCGCGGCTCTTGGCGCTGGCATAGACCAGCCCCAGCGCCAGCACGGCGCCGATCAGCATCGAGGTCGGATGCAGCGTGCCGGCTTCGGGCAGCAGTTCGGGGATGAAGCCCGACGACAATTTCTGGAAGGTCGGCGGGAACGGACCGAGCGACTGGCCCTGCAACACCGCGAGCGCAAGCCCCTTGAACACGAGCATGCCGGCCAGCGTGACGATGAAGGACGGGATCTTGAAATAGGCGACCCAATAGCCCTGCGCCGCGCCGATGGCCGCCCCGACCACGAGGCAGGCGATGAAGGCGAGCGTGTAGTCGACCTTGTATGTCACCATCAGCAAAGCGGCGACCGCGCCGACGAAGCCCGCGACCGAGCCGACCGAGAGGTCGATATGGCCGGTGACGATGACGAGCAGCATGCCGAGCGCCATGATGACGATGTAGCTGTTCTGGAGCACCAGATTGGTGAGGTTGAGCGGCTGGAGCAGCGTGCCGCCGGTCATGACCTGGAAGAACAGCATGATCGCGATCAGCGACATCAGCATGCCGTAATTGCGCAAATTGTTCTTGATGAAGCTGCCGTGCCGGCGCTCCTCGGGCAGCGAAACCGTCTTGTCGGTCATGGCTGCGATCCTCCCATCTCCGCGGCCTCAGGCACGCCGTTTCCATTGCTTCGTTCGTTGCGCATGATGGCGCGCATGATTTTTTCCTGTGTCGCCTCGGCGCCCGGGAACTCCCCGACGAAGGCGCCGTCGTTCATGACGCAGATGCGGTCGCAGATGCCGAGCAGCTCGGGCATCTCCGAGGAGATCACCACGACGCCGCGGCCGGCTTCCGCAAGCTCGTTGATGATACAGTAAATCTCGTATTTGGCACCGACATCGATGCCCCGCGTCGGCTCGTCCAGGATCAAGACCTTGGGATCGGTCATCAGCCATTTCGACAGCACCACCTTCTGCTGGTTGCCGCCGGAGAGCTGGCCGGTCTCCTGGTAGACGTCGGAGCAGCGGATGCGCATCCGGTTCCGATAGTCGCTGGCGACCTTCAGCTCGGCGATATCGTCGATCACCCGCCCCGGCGCGACCTGATCGAGGCTGGCGAGCGTGATGTTCTTGCGGACGTCGTCGGCCAGGATCAGCCCGAGCTGCTTGCGGTCCTCGGTGACATAGGCAAGGCCGGCGTCGATCGCGGCCGCGACGTTCGGCAGCGCGATCTCATGGCCTTCGAGCTGGATGCGGCCGCTGATATTGGTGCCCCAGGAACGGCCGAACAGGCTCATGGCGAACTCGGTGCGGCCGGCGCCCATCAGCCCGGCGATGCCGACGACCTCGCCGCGCTTCACGCCGAAATCGACGTTCTTGATCACCTGCCGCTCGGGATGGATGGGGTGATAGACCGACCAGTTCTCGACGGCGAGGACAGGCTCGCCGATCTTCGCGCTGCGCTCAGGGAAACGATGGGCGAGGTCGCGGTTGACCATGCTGCGGATGATGCGGTCTTCCTGGATCGGCTCGGCACGGCAGTCGATGCTGTCGACGGTGCGGCCGTCGCGCAGCACGGTGATGTGGTCGGCGACCTTGGCGACCTCGTTGAGCTTGTGCGAGATCAGGATCGAGCCGATGCCCTGCTCGCGGAACATTATCAGGCGTTCGAGCAGCGCGGCGCTGTCGGCTTCGTTCAGGCTCGCGGTCGGCTCGTCCAGGATCAGCATCCGCACCCGCTTGGACAGCGCCTTCGCGATCTCGACCAGTTGCTGCTTGCCGACGCCGAGATCGGTGATCAGCGTATCCGGCGATTCCCTCAAGCCGACCTGCGCCAGCAGCTCGCGGGTGCGCCGGTACACCTCGTCGCGATCGATCACCCCCAACTTTGAGGGCGGATGCGACAGGAAGATGTTTTCCGCGATCGACATCAGCGGGATCAGCGCGAGTTCCTGATGAATGATGATGATGCCGAGCGCCTCGGAATCGTTGATGTCGCGGAAGCGGCGTTCCTCACCCTCGAAGATGATGGTGCCCTCGTAGCTGCCGTGCGGATAGACGCCGCTCAGCACTTTCATCAGCGTGGACTTGCCGGCGCCGTTCTCGCCGACGAGCGCGTGGATCTGCCCGGCGTGAACCGAGAAGTTGACGTCGCGCAGCGCCTGAACGCCGGCAAAGCTCTTGCTGACGTTGCGCATCTCCAGCATGGCGGTCATCGGATCATTCTCCCGGACTTTTCCACGTCGTCATGGCCGGGCTTGTCCCGGCCATCCACGTGCCACCGCTTGCGAGGAAGGACGTGGATGCCCGGGACAAGCCCGGGCATGACGAGTACGTGGACATACGTTTCATCCCCCATAGAGAGCTCCCTCTCCCCGCAAGCGGGGAGAGAGAGAAGACGGAGTCTTACTGGAACTGCGCCTTCTTGTAGTAACCGCTGTCCACCAGGACCTTCTCCCAATTGTCCTTGTAGACCACGACCGGCTTGAGCAGATAGGACGGCACGGTCTTGGCGCCGTTCTCGTAGGTCTTGGTGTCGTTGACCGTGACCTGCTTGCCGGCGAGTGCGGCGTCGACCATGTCGGCGGTCACCTTGGCGAGGTCGCGGGTGTCCTTGAAGATGGTCGAATACTGATCGCCGCGCAGCATCGCCTTGATCGAGGGCACCTCGGCGTCCTGGCCGCTGATGATCGGCATCTTCTGGTCGGCACTGCCATAGCCCACGCCCTTCAGCGAGGAGATGATGCCGATCGACAGGCCGTCATAGGGCGACAGCACGGCGTTGACCTTCTTGTTGCCGTAGTAGGCGCTGAGCAGGTTGTCCATGCGGGCCTGCGCGGTGGCGCCGTCCCAGCGCAAGGTCGCGACCTTGTCCATCCCCATCTGGCCGGACACGACGACGAGCTTGCCGCTGTCGATATACGGCTTCAGCACGCTCATCGCGCCGTTGTAGAAGAAGTAGGCGTTGTTGTCGTCCGGCGAGCCGCCGAACAGCTCGATGTTGAAGGGGCCCTTGCCGTCCTTGAGGCCGAGGCCCTGCACGAGCGACTCCGCCTGGAGCACGCCGACCTGGAAATTGTCGAAGGTCGCATAATAATCGACGTTCGGCGTGCCGCGGATCAGGCGGTCATAGGCAATCACCGTGATGCCCTTGGCCTTGGCCTGCTTGAGCACGTCGGACAGCGTGGTGCCGTCGATCGCGGCGATCACCAGCGCCTTCGCACCCTTGGTCACCATGTTCTCGACCTGCGAGAGCTGGTTCGGGATGTCGTCCTCGGCGTATTGCAGGTCGGTGTTGTAGCCACGCTCCTTCAGCACCTTGACCATGTTGTTGCCGTCGTCGATCCAGCGCGCCGACGATTTGGTCGGCATGGCGATGCCGACGGTCGCCTTGTCCTGCGCGGAGGCGGGAACGCCTGCGGCCATCGTCGCAGCACCGGCCAGCGCCAGCGCGAGGAACGTCGTCTTCAGTTTCAGCATGCTTCACTCCCTTATGTGTCAGACTGTTTTCTTCGGTCGTCGCGAACGTCGGTCGAATGCGTGGGGGTCCTCCTATGCGAGCTTGACGTCGGGCTCCGCACGACCACGCGCGGAGGCCTCCAACAGAAAGGTGCAGCCGGCTTGCGGATCGGCGGCGCGCGCCGCCGCATCCATATCCTGCCAGGCCGAGGTGACGAGGAGGCGCGACAGATCGGGGCCGACGAAGGCCGGGCAACTCGCCTGCTTGACCGGCACGCTCAGTGAGCGCAGCCGCTCGCCCTGCGGGCTGTAGACGTCGATGCGGCTTGCGCCCCAACACGCATTCCAGATCTGTCCGTCGGCGTCGCACACCGAGCCGTCGAGGCCGCCGATGCCGGTGTGGCGGAGCAGCACCTCCGGCTCGCCGCGCGGCAGGCCGGTCGCGGGATCGAGCGGGACGGCATAGAGCACGGCGCGCGGGGTGTCGGTGAAGTAGCCGGTCGCGCCATCCGGTGAGAAGCAGATCGAGTTGGGAATGCTGATGCCGGGAAACAGCGTCGATATCTTGCCGCGATGGAGTGCGTAGATCGCCCCTGCCTTCGGCTCGGCCTTGCGCCCCATGGTGCCGATCCAGAACGTGCCGGACTGGTGCACGCGGCAATCATTGGAGCGCGTCGTGGGATTATCGGCTTCGAGCGGGCAGAACAGCGTCATCGCGCCGTCGGCGAGACTGCGGATGTAGAGGCCATCCTCCGCGACGATCAACTGCCGCTCGGCATCGATGCGTCCGAGCGCGCTCGCCATCCGGCCGAGCGCGTGGACGCGGATCGCGCCACTGCCGAGATGCGCCTCGAACAGGCGTCCTTCGCGGATGTCGAACCACCAGGCGGTATCGGTGATCAGATCATAGGTCGGCCCTTCGCCGAGATGACATTGCTCGGCGGAGAGAACGGAGGTCGGCACTTCTTCCATCATGACGCCCTCGCTGCAAAGCGATAGACGGTGTGATGCCGGTAGATTCCGCCGGGATCGAGACGCGGGCTCGGAAAATCCGGCCGGTTCGGCGCATCAGGCCAGATATGCGGCTCCAGGCACATGGCGTCCGATTGCCGGATCAGCTTGCCGCCCTTGCCCGAGATCGTGCCGTCGAGATAGTTGCCGGAATAGACCTGGATGCCGGGCTGATTGGTGAGCAGCTCCATGATGCGTCCCGAACGCGGGGCTTCCAGCCGTGCCGCGAGCGCGAGCTTGCCGTCGCGGCCGAGGCAGTAGGTGTGGTCGTAGCCCCTGCCGCTCTGCAATTGCTGATCATTTTCGCGGATGCGCTCGCCCACGGTATGCGGGTTGCGGAAGTCGAACGGCGTGCCGGCCACCGCGCGCGGCGGCTCCGGCAACGGAATTGCGGTTGGATCGATCGCGAGGAAATGCTCGGCAGCGACCGTCAGCCTGTGGTCGAGGATGGGCGTGCCTGATGTCGCGCCTTCCAGATTGAAGAAGCTGTGGTTGGTCAAATTGACGATGGTCGGCCGGTCCGTCCGCGCCTCCATCATCAGCGACAGCTCGGCCGGGCCGGTGACGCGATAGGTCAGGCGCACATCGAGCCGGCCCGGATAATTCTCCTCGCCGTGGGGGCTCGTATAGGTGAGCGTCACCGCGGGCTCGGCGCCCTCGTCGATCCCGGCGATCTCCCAGAGCTTGCGGTCGAAGCCGTCGAGGCCGCCATGCAGCGCATTCGGACCGTTGTTGACGGGGAGCTGCACCGTCTCGCCATCGAGCGAGAACTGTCCCTTGGCGATACGGTTGGCATAGCGGCCGACGGTGGCGCCCAGGAATTTTCGTTCGGCGAGATAGCCGGCCAAGGCGTCATGGCCGAGCACGACATCGTCGTAGCCGCCTTTGGCGTCCGGCGCGATCAGCGCCTGGATCACCGCGCCATGGGTGATGATGCGGGCCTCAAAGCCGCCCTCCCCGCGCAGCACGATGCGCTCGACATTGCGGCCGTCCGGCAGCTTTCCGAAAACGTCTTTTGTTATTTTCGAGCCAGCCATGTTCAGTCCACAAAAGGTTCGACGATCGTGCGCCTGCCGAGCAGAAAGGCGTCGGCGACGAGACGCAGCGGCGCCAGATCGACATCGCTTGCGCCGGTCGCCGCAAGCGCGACAAAGCGCCGGTACAGCTCGCAATATTCCTGATCGGGCGCCTCGGCAATGGCCTTGCCGTCGACAGCCATCCGACGCCCGCCGCCGGACAAGGTCATCCGGCCCTGGTCGGTTTCCACGACGATATCCCAGCTCTGCGGCCCGGTCTGGCGGAAATCGAATTCGGCGGTGATGGGCAGGCCGTTGATGTCAGTCAGGTTCAGGTTCGCGGCAATCGGCGCCTGGCAGTTGGCGGGAAAGGCAAGGTCCGCCGCGGTGATGAACACCGGCTTCGGCAGGATGCGGGTCAGGATCGACAGCGCATTGATGCCGGGATCGAACACGCCGAGCCCGCCCGGCTCCCAGATCCAGGCCTGGCCGGGATGCCAGACGCGGACGTCTTCCTTCCAGTTGATGTGCACGGACTTGATCCGGCGTGTCGCCAGCCATTCGCGGGCCGGCTCGACCGCCGGCGCATGGCGCGAATGCCAGGTCGCAAACAGCGTGCACTTGGCATCGGCCGCCATGGCAATCAGCGGGTCCAGCTCGGCAACGCCGGTGCCCGGCGGCTTCTCCAGCATGACGTGCTTGCCGGCGGCGAGCGCTGTGGCGGCCTGGGCGCGCCGCACCTGCGGCGGCGTGCAGAGCGAGACCGCGTCGATCGCCGGGCCCTTCTCCAGCAGCTCCTCGATGGTCGCAAAATGCGGCAGCTCCGGCAGCGAGGCATTGCGGCTGGCAACGGCCGCGAGCGTCGCGCCCGGTACCGCTGCGATCGCGCCGACATGCTGGTCGCGCGCGATCTTGCCGAAGCCGACGATGGCGATGCGAAGGTCGGTCACGCTCATTCTCCAGTATCCTCTGACGGCAGCGCCTCGGCCGGGCCGGTCTCGATCACCGTACCCTCGTGGCGGTGCATGCCGTTGTGAATGACATAGACCATGGCCTCCGATGCCGCCTCGGCATCGCCGGCCTCGATCGCGTCGACGATCTTCTGATGCCAGAGCAGCACGGTGTCGCGGTCCTCTGGCTCGACCGGCGCGCTGAGCAGAAAGGAGGCGCGAAGAGCGGCCTCGATGACGTGCCCGATCGAGCGCATGAACAGATTGCCGGAGGCCCGCGCCACGGCAACGTGGAGCGCGAGGTCGGCATCGGCAAAGCCCACCGAGTCGGAGGCTTCACGGCGCATGCGCTCCATGCTGCGCCGGAGCTCGGCGACGTCCTCCTCGGACCGCTGCTTCGCTGCGAGCTCGGCCGCGCGCGGCTCGACCGCCAGACGGATCTCGGCGAGGTCGTTGAGGAAACGCTTGTCGATGCCGGCGTCGAGATGCCAGGCCAGCACGTCGGCGTCGAACATGTTCCAGGCCGCGCGCTCGCGCACGACGGTGCCGACCCGCGCCTTGGTGGTGAGCAGGCCCTTGGCCACCAGCGTCTTCACGCTCTCCCGCAGCACCGGCCGCGACACGCCGAACATCGCGATCATCTCGGCATCACCCGGCAGGCGTGTCCCCTCCGCGTAACGGCCGGCGATGATGTCGACGCCGATCGAGCGGGCCACTTCCGCGTGGTTGGAGTGGGCCCGGCGCGTCGGGATGACGACGATGCGCGAGGTCATGTGGCAGCTCCCGCGCTCTTGGCCACGGGCCGGCGCGCGAGCGCGACCAGCCCCTGCTGCAAGGCAATGAAAGCGAACAGCAATACGCCGGTCGCAATCTTGGTCCACCAGCTCGACAGCGTCCCGTCGAAATTGATGTAGGTCTGGATCAGGCCCTGGATCAGCACGCCGAGGAAGGTGCCGATCACCGAGCCCTGCCCGCCCGTGAGCAGCGTGCCGCCGATGACGACGGCGGCGATGGTGTCGAGCTCGACGCCGACGGCGGAGAGCGAATAGCCGGCGCTGGTGTAGAACGAGAACACGATCCCGGCGATTCCTGCGAGCAGGCTCGACAGCATGTAGATCTTCACCGTCATCTTGCCCACGGCAACGCCCATCAGGCTCGCGGTCGTCCGGCTGCCGCCGAGCGCATAGACGTTGGCGCCAAACCGGGTGAGATGCAGCAGCAAAGCGCCGCCTATCACGATCACGAGCATGATGATCGCGATCGCCGTCAGCCGCCCGCCGCCGGGCATGCGCAGCGCGAAGTCCGACACGGTGGAATAGACCGGCGCGGTGATCGGCACCGATTCCGTGGAGAGCAGGAAGCTCGCGCCGCGGGCCAGGAACATCCCCGCCAGCGTCACGATGAACGGCGGCAGGTCGAAGACATGGATGACCGCGCCCATCGCCGCGCCGAACGCCGCCGAGAGCGCGAGGATGGCGACGAAGGCGACCAGCGGCGGCACGCCCCAGCGCTCGATCGCCAGCGCGACGAAGACGGTGGTGAAGCCGATCACCGAGCCGACCGACAGGTCGATGCCGCCGGAGATGATGACGAAGGTCATCCCGGTCGCGACGATGCCGAGGAAGGCGTTGTCGGTGAGGAGATTGCCGACCACGCGGGTGGAGGCGATGTTGGGGAATTGCATGGCGCAGAGCGCGAAGCCCGCGACAAGCACGATGGCCGTGATAAGGACGGGCGGCAGGCCTTTCATGCTTTCGTCCTCCGCAGCCGCGCGGCGATACCGGCAAGCCCCGAGAATTTCGGAGATTGCAGCAGCAGAACAGCGAGCACAACCACCGCCTTGACCAGCAGGTTGAATTCCGGCGGATAGCCTGACAGCAGGATTCCGGTGTTCATGGTCTGGATGATCAGCGCCCCCAGCACCGCGAGCACAAGACTGAAGCGGCCGCCGAACAGTGACGTGCCGCCGATCACCACGGCCAGGATGGCGTCGAGCTCGAGCCAGAGGCCGGCATTGTTGGCATCCGCGCCCATGATGTCGGCCGCGGCGATCACGCCGGCCAGCGCGGCGCAGACGCCGCACCAGACATAGACCGACAGGATCATCGCGCGCGTGCCGACGCCGGCAAGCTCGCTCGCCCGCGCATTGCCGCCGGTCGCCTCGATCAGGAGCCCGAGGGCGGAGCCGCGCACCACCGCGCCGGTGAGAATCAACATGCCCAAGGCGATCGCGACCGGCACCGGCAGGCCGAGGATGGCGCCGTTGCTGAGCCAGACCAGGTCGGGCGAGGAAAACGTCACGATACGCCCTTCGGTGATGAGCTGGGCGATGCCCCGCCCCGCCACCATCAGGATCAACGTCGCCACGATCGGCTGCATGCCGAGCACGGCGACGAGAAATCCGTTCCACAAGCCGCAGACGAGGCCGGCGCCGAGCGCGGCCGCCAGCACGACCGGAAGCCCGTGGCTGTCAGCGAGGCTGGCCGCAATTGCGCCCGAGATCGCCATGATTGCGCCGACCGAGAGGTCGATGCCGCGCGTCGCGATCACCAGCACCATGCCGAGCGAGAGCAGCGCCACCGGCGTGCCGCGGTTGAGCACGTCGATCAGGCTGCCGAAGAGACGGCCGTCCTGGAGGCGCAGGTCGAAGAATTGCGGCGACACCACGCGGTCGACCGCGAGGATGACGATCAATGCAAGGATCTGGGCAAGGCCGCGGCGCGGCAACAGCGCTGTCATGCCCGCCCCTCATGCGCGATGGCGGCGCCGTCGGCCGCGATGGCCGCGAGAATGTTGCCGACATCAATCGCCTCGCCCGCGAGCTCCTCGATATGGGCGCGGTCGCGCAGCACCACGACACGATCCGAATAGGTCACGATCTCGTCCAGCTCGGAGGAGATCACGAGCAGCGAGAGCCCATCGTCACAGAGCTCGCGGATCAGGCGGATGATCTCAGCATGCGCGCCGACGTCGATGCCGCGGGTCGGCTCGTCCAGCACCAGCAGCCGCGGCGAGGTCGCGAGCCAGCGCGCCAGCAGGACCTTTTGCTGATTGCCGCCGGAGAGCAGGCCCACGGGGCGTTCCGGATCGGGCGGACGGAGGTCCAGCATCTTGACGTAGCGGCGCGCGATCTCGTCCTGCTCGCGGCGCGACAGCGGGCGATGCAGCCCACGCTTGGCCTGGAGCGCCAGCACGATGTTCTCGCGCACGCTGAGCTCGGCGACGATGCCGTCGGTCTTGCGTTCCTCCGGGCAATAGCCAAAGCCGTGGCGCACGCCGTCGCGCGGCGAGTGCAGCCGCACGGACTCGCCTTCCACCTTCGCCTGCCCGCGATCGGCGCGCTCGGCGCCAAACACCAGCCGCGCCGTCTCGGTGCGGCCCGAGCCGAGCAGGCCGGCGAGGCCGACGACCTCGCCATGACGCAGCTCGAGATTGAACGGCGCGACATAGCCGGATTTGCCGTAATTCTCGAAGCTCGCGCAGATCTCACGCGCCTGATGCTCGCGCGTCGCCGCCCGCGCGCTGGTGGTCTCCGCAAGCTCGCGGCCGAGCATCATGCGGATCAATTCGATCCGCGGCAGCGACGCAGTCTCGCGCTCACCGACCAGACGGCCGTTGCGCAGCACGGTGATACGGTCGGAGATCTCGTAGACCTGGTCGAGGAAGTGGCTGACGAAGACGATACCGATGCCGCGCCCCGCGAGCTGGCGCATGATGCCGAAGAGGATCTCGACCTCGTGATGGTCGAGGCTCGCGGTCGGCTCGTCCAGGATCAGCACGCGCGCGGACAGATCGACGGCGCGCGCAATCGCGGTGACGTGCTGCACGGCGACGGAATAGTTGCCGAGCGGCGCTGATACGTCGATGTCGAGACCGAAGTCGGCGAGCAGCGTCTTGGCGCGGCGGCGCATCTCGCCGTCGCGCACGATGCCGAAGCGCATCGGCTGGCGGTCGAGAAACAGGTTCTGCGCCACCGAGAGGTTCGGCAGCAGATTGACCTCCTGGTAGACGGTGGCGATGCCGGCCTGAAGCGCGGCCTTGGCCGAGCGCGGCGCGACCTCCTCGCCGCCGAGCCGGACGATGCCGGCATCGCGCGGGAATACGCCGGTGACGACCTTGATCAGCGTGGACTTGCCGGCGCCGTTCTCCCCGAGCAGCGCATGGATCTCGCCGGCGCGAAGCGTGAAGTCGACCTCCTGCAACGCGCGCACAGCACCGAAGCTCTTGCTGATCCCGCGCACCTCCAGAAGGGGCGAAGCAGGATCGGGGCTGTTCTCCATAGCAACGTCACTCCCACCGGTGCCCGCTGATGACGCGGACACCCAGCCTATTCGTTCGCGCAGCGGTTTCGAAGGGGGGCGCCGGACCACGGGGAGCGGCCCGGCGCGGCACCCGCCTCAATAACCGAGGCCCTTCTTGCTGTCGTAGATCTTCTGCGGATCGTCGGCTGCGGTATAGAGCTTGGACTCGGTCTGGATCCACTTCGGCGGAACGGTGCCGTTGTCCTTGAAGGCCGCGATGGCATCGAGTGCGGGGCCCGCCATGTTCGGCGTCAGCTCGACCGTGGCATTGGCTTCGCCGGCGGCCATGGCCTTGAAGATATCGGGGACCGCGTCGATCGAGACGGTGAGGATCTCCTTGCCGGGCTTGAGGCCGGCTTCCTTCATCGCCTGGATCGCACCGACCATCATGTCGTCGTTATGCGCGTAGACCGCGCAGATCGACTTGCCGCCGCCTTCAGCCTTGATGAAGCTCTCCATCACCTCCTTGCCCTTGGCGCGGGTGAAGTCGCCGGTCTGGCTGCGCACCACCTTCAGGTTCGCATGCTTGGCGATGGCGGTGTCAAAGCCCTTCTTGCGATTGGCGGCGACGCTCGCGCCGACCGTGCCCTGCAATTCCACGATGCTGCAGGCCTTGTTGCCGACGGTCTTGGCCAGCCAGTCGCCGGCGACCTCGCCTTCGTGCACACTGTCCGACGTGACGGCGGTGAGATAGAGCTCCTTGCCGGAGGGATCGATGTCGCGGTCGAGCAGCACGACCGGGATCTTGGCCTCCTTGGCTTCCTTCAGCACCGAGTCCCAGCCGGTCGAGACGACGGGCGCGAGGAAGATCGCATCGACGTTCTGCGCGATGAAGGAGCGGATCGCCTTGATCTGGTTCTCCTGCTTCTGCTGCGCGTCGGCGATCTTGAGATTGACCTTGCGCTTGGTGGCCTCCTGCTTGGAGACCGAGGTCTCGGCCGCGCGCCAGCCGGATTCCGATCCGATCTGCGAGAAGCCGATGGTGAGCTCGGCGGCACTCGCCGGCAGCGCGAACAACAACGCGGCCGTGGCGGTGGCCGCAAAGAGGGCTTTAGGGGTCATCAGGCGTGTCTCCCAAGAGTGATCTTGTGTTTATCTCGGGCGCCGATTGGTAGCATGGCACCCACAGACCGCCCTTTGCGGGCGGCGGAAGGCACTATTTCACAGAAGATGGGTTCCGACTAGTCATATTATTTGACTATTTGGAGGAAGCCACACGTTGGCGGGATGGGTGGCTCTATGACACGCCCAGCGCGATTTTGTTCCAGCGATGCAACGAGGAGATGAAGGAAATGATGCGGGGTCGGCTGCAGCCGCACCGTCATGGCCGGGCCTGTCCCGGCCATCCACGCCTCACCCGCGGGACCAGGAACGTGGATGCCCGGGACAAGCCCGGGCATGACGACCTGCTACAAATTCGCGGGCGCGAGCTGAGGTCGGACCAGCGCTAGATCAGCTTCCGCTGCGCGAGGTTCTTCATCAGCGCACTGAAGCCGAAGGTCCAGGGCTCGCACTCGTCGCTGGTGCGCATGCGGTTGACGAGCTTGCCGAGCTGGGGCGCGGCGATCGTGACGATGTCGTCGCGCTTGTGGGTGAACCCCTGCCCCGGCGCATCGCGATCCTTGACCGGCGCAAACATGGTGCCGAGGAACAGCACGAAGCCGTCGGGATATTGATGGACCTTGCCGATGGTCTGTTCGACGAGGTCGGTCGGATCGCGGCTGATCTTGCTGATCGAGGAATGGCCGTCGAGGACGAAACCGTCCGTCCCCTTCACGTTCAGGCTGATGTCGAGCTTGCGCGCGTCGTCGAGCGAAAAACTCTCGTCGAACAGGCGCAGCAGCGGGCCGATCGCGCAGGACGCGTTGTTGTCCTTGGCCTTCGAGAGCAAGAGCGCCGAACGGCCCTCGAAGTCGCGCAAATTGACGTCGTTGCCGAGCGAACCGCCGACGATCTTGCCGCGGCTCGAGACGAACAGCACGAGCTCCGGCTCGGGGTTGTTCCAGGTCGACTTCGGATGCAGGCCCGCATCCATGCCGGTGCCGACCGAGGACAGGGTCGGCGCCTTGGTGAAGACCTCCGCATCGGGGCCAATGCCGACCTCGAGATACTGGCTCCAGGCGTTCTGGTCGATCAGCACCTGCTTCAGATGCATCGCCTGGTCCGAGCCCGGCTTGAGCTTTGACAGATCGTCACCGATCAGCCGCGTCACCTCTTTCCGGATCGCATCGGCCGAGGCCGGATTGCCCTTGGCCCGCTCCTCGATCACGCGTTCCAGCATCGAGATGGCAAAGGTCACACCGGCCGCCTTCAGGGTCTGGAGATCGACCGGCGCGAGCAGCCACGGCTTTTTCGGGTCGCGCCCATCGGGGGCCGTATTGGCCACGATGGCGTCGAGATCGCCGATGCGTTCGCCCCTGGTCGCGGCAAGCGCCTTGGCCGGATTGTCCTCCTCGCAGAGTGCGCTGACGGTCGGAAACTTCCCGGTGACATCAAAAACGCCATCGCTGCGCACGGCGACGACGGCCGGACCATTGACCTGCGGCAGCCAGACGCGGCCGACGAGCGTTCCCCGCGTGCCATCCTCGGGGAGAAGGTCTTTGACAGTCAATGTCGTCATGGCCGGCGTCCTCGCTGTTTCTAAGGACCAGCCGCGTTCACGGCGGCCGATCCCATTGGCGAAGACCAATAAACGTCTGGCAGGGGAAGTCCAGACCGGCAGCGAAGGGCCGCTATGCTCCCGCCCGCGCCTTGCGGGCCGCGATCTGCTGGAGCGCCCAGCGTGCGTTCTTGCGCACATCGGGATCGGCATCGTCGGCGATGACGGCCAGGAACGCCTCGCCGTCGGGATGGGCGATCTCGCCGAGCGCGGCGGCCGCTTCCTTCCGCAAATTGGCCTGGTCGTGATTGATGCAATTGCCGATCGGGCGCACCGCGCGCTCGATCTTCATCCTGCCGAGGCTGCGGATCGTCTTCAGCCGCACCTGCCAGAATTCGTCGGCAAGGCAGGCGATGAGTTGGTCGGCCGCGAGCGAACCGTTGACGTTGAGGCCCAGCGTCTCCGCCGCCATCTCGCGCACCATCCAGTCCGCATCCTTCAGCGCACGCGTGATCGTCTCCGCCGCCGGCTTCATCTGCGAGAACGCCAGCGCGCTGACCGCGGCGCGGCGCACATGGGCATCGGGATCGTTGATCAGCGCAGTCAGCGCGGGGATGGATTCCTCCAGCTTGAGGAAGCCGATCACGCCGATCGCCTGCACGCGCACGGCGGCATCCGCATCCTGGAGGGCTTCCAGCGCCGGCTTCAGCGTGTCCTTGCAGCGCAGCTCCTTCAGCGCGCGCAGCGCGCCCATGCGGACGAAGGCGTGGGCGTGCTTGACCAGCGGCAGGATGATCTCGGCACAGGCCGGATCCTTGAACTCGGCCATGCTGTCGGCGGCAGCCGATGCGACAATTCTCTCAGGATCGACCAGCAGCTTGACCAGCGCGCTCGCCGCTTCCGGCCCGTCGAACTCGCCGAGCGCCATCGCCACCTGCTGGCGCACGCCGGCATCGGGATCTGCGACCATGTTGGCGAGATGCGCAACGGCCGCAGGATCGCCGGAATGACCGAGCGCGATGATGGCGACGCGGCGCTCGGCGGGATCGGCGGCTTGCAGCCGCTCGTCGGCGTCTTCGAGGTCGTCGTAGGACTCGAACGGGCTCGACATGATCACCTCAACAGATAGGGAATGTTGACGGTGACGGCGCCGGTCGGGCAATCAGCCTCGCAGGGCATGCAGTACCAGCACTCGTCATAGGCCATGTAGGCCTTGTTGGTCATCTCGCTGATGCGCAGCACGTCGAGCGGGCAGACGTCGACGCAGACGGTGCAGCCCTTGTCCGCAATGCACTTGGCGTCGTCGACGACCACCGGAACCGATGTCTGATAGGAAGCGAGAGGCATGGGATGTCTCCTGTTGCTATGTTCTGGTGGATCAGGCGGAGGCGCGGATGCGCTGCTTGTCGTAGAGGTCCTTCTCGTCGTCGGCGATCGGCACGACGTAAGGCTCCACGGCGCGCTTCTCGCTGGTCATCTTGCCATCCCGCTTGCTCAGCAGCGTGTGGCAGAACCAGTTCTCGTTGTCCTTCTCCGGGAAATCCGTGCGCCAGTGGTAGAGGCCCCAGCGGCTCTCCTCGCGGTAGAGCGAGGCATGCACCGCCATGTCGGCGCAGTCCATGATCGACTGCACCTCGAGGGCGCGCAGCAGTTCATGCGCGTTGCGGGCGATCATGCGCTCCTGCATGTCCTCCCGCGCCTCGGCGAGGCGGCGCATGCCGAGCTCGTATTTGCGCGTGACTTTCGGCGGCTGGAGATAGTCGTTGACGAGACGGCGGGTCTTGTACTCGACCTGGTTCGGCGGAATGCCGTCCTCGCGTTTGGTCGGCGCCATCACGCGATCCCGTTCCAGCGCAACATCGGCGGCATCGAATTCCGCAAAGTCGTGGCTGTCGGCGAACTCCATCGCATCGATGCCGGCGACCGAGCCGTTGGTGAAGGCGCCGAGCATGTAATTATGCGGCACGCTCGCCATGTCGCCTGCGGCATAGAGGCCGGGCACGGTGGTGCGGGCATTGTCGTCGACAAACACGCCGGAGGCGCTGTGGCCGGAGCAGAAGCCGATCTCGGAGATGTGCATCTCGATCGATTCGCTGCGGTAGTCGACGCCGCGTCCCTGCTGGAACAGGCCGCGCGTGGGACGCTCGACCTTGTGCAGCGTGGATTCGATCTCCGAGATGGTGTCGGGGTGAAGATGCTTGAGCTGGAGGAACACCGGACCCTTGCCGGACAGAAGTTCGTTGTAGAACTCCAGCATCATCTGGCCGGACCAGTAGTCGCATTCGATGAAGCGCGATCCCTCGTTGTTCGCGGTGAAGGCGCCGAAGGGACCGGCGACATAGGCGCAGGCCGGGCCGTTATAGTCCTTGATCAGCGGATTGATCTGGTAGCATTCGAGGTTCGCGAGCGCCGCGCCGGCGTGATAGGCCATGGAATAGCCGTCGCCAGAATTGGCGGCATTCTCATAGGTGCCGAACATGTAGCCGGAAGTCGGCAGGCCGAGGCGGCCGGCGGCGCCCATGCACAGGATCACCGCCTTGGCCTTGATCACCAGCATTTCGGCGGTGCGGGTATTGACGCTGATCGCACCGGCAATACGGCCATCGGCGGATTTCAAGAGCCGCGTCGCCATGTATCGGTTGGAGATCAGGATGCGGGCGCGGCGGAGCTGACGGTACAGCGCCTTCTTGACGGTCTCGCCGTTCGGCATCGGCAGAACATAGGTGCCGATGTGATGCACCTTCTTGACGGCGTAGTCGCCGTTCTCGTTCTTCAGGAAGCGGATGCCGAAACTGTCGAGCTCTTCGATGATTTTGTAGCAGTTCTGCGCGTATTTATAGACCGCCTTCTGGTCGACGATGCCGTCATTGGCGATGGTGATTTCCTTGGTGTACTGCTCGGGCGTCGCGTAACCGGGGATGACCGCGTTGTTGAGCCCGTCCATGCCCATCGAGATCGCGCCGGAGCGCTTGACGTTGGCCTTCTCGAGCAGGACGACGTTGGCCTTCGGGTTCTTCAGCTTCGCCTTCAGCGCCGCCATCGGACCGGCCGTGCCGCCGCCGATGACCAAGACATCGCAGGAAACCTCCGAAAGTCCGTCGACGATCTGATCTAGTGCCATCGCTTGCTCCTGGTTCGCCGATAGCCGGCGCCTTTGCATCAGATTTGTTCAGGGGGCTGTCCGGCGATAGCAATTAGTTGTCGCCGGGATGCGATTTGCGCGTCAGCGCTCGACAAAGGCCTTTTCGATCACGAAATGGCCGGGTTGGCTGTGATTGCCCTCGACAAAGCCGCGCGCGGAGAACATTTCGTGGAGTTCCTCCAGCATCGCCGGGCTGCCGCACAGCATGATGCGGTCCGTCTCGATATCGAGGCCGGACAGCCCGATATCGTCGAACAGCTGGTTTGAGGCGATCAGATCGGTGATGCGGCCGCGGTTCCGGAACGGCTCGCGGGTCACGGTCGGGTAGTAGACGAGCTTGTCGCGGATCAAGGGACCGAAGAATTCGTGGTTGCGCAGGCCTTCGACGAGGTGCTCGCCATAGGCGAGCTCGGAGACCTGACGGCAGCCATGGGCGAGCACGATGGTCTCGTAATTCTCGTAGACGTTGGGGTCCTTGATCAGGCTGGCGAAGGGCGCGAGTCCCGTGCCGGTCGAGAGCAGCAGCAGTCGCTTTCCCGGAATGAGGTTGCCGGTGATCAGCGTGCCGGTCGCCTTGCGGCCGACCAGGATGATATCGCCTTCCCGGATCTTCTGGAGACGCGAGGTCAGCGGCCCGTCCTGCACCTTGATCGAGAAGAACTCGAGCGCCTCCTCGTGATTGGCGCTGGCCATGCTGTAGGCCCGCATCAACGGCTTGCCTTCGACCTCCAGCCCGATCATGGCGAACTGGCCGTTCTGGAAGCGGAAGCCGGGATCGCGCGTCGCGGTGAAGCTGAACAGGCTGTCGGTCCAATGCCTGACCGACAGAACCGTTTCCTTCTGAAATGCGCTCATCCGTTTCTCCTTGGCCATCGACGGCGCACAAGGTTTCGGAGAGAGCAGAGTCCGGCAATTCGTAAGTGAAATTCCCGGTCGATTAGTTTCACATTTCGCGGGCGGTGACTGAAGAGGAGGCAGCGAAGGTCAGGCGGGCGCGCTCGCGCTGGCAATTAGTTGCTATCGCAGTGGCGTCACAACGACGTAGAGAGGATTCGGAGGTTCGTCATGACCATGACTTTGGTGGCACCGACCGTAGCCAACTATGAAGCCAGCGCCGATCTTGCCGCGCTCCTCGTCCGCACCACGCAGGACGATGCGCTCAGCCTGCCGGCCGAGCAGCTTCGCCTCTCCTGCAAATGCGCCCACTGCACCCGCGCCCGCTTCGACGGCCGCTTCCCCGAAGCGTTTCCGGGCATCGCAATCACCGAGATCGGCGATCTCGGCTATGGCCTGAACATCTCGTTTTCGGATGGACATAACCGGGGGATTTACCCGAAGCCGTATCTGCTGAGCTTGGCGGGGCGGTAGAAACATCCTCGGTGTCGTCCTGGCGAAAGCCAGGACCCATTACCCGAAGAGCTGGTTGCAAAAGTCGGCTCTGGCCATAGCTGCGTGCCACCACGGAGGCGTGTGGTAATGGGTCCTGGATCAGCGCTCGCTCCGCTCGCTTGTCCAGGACGACGGTGTTGGTGAAGCACACTAGCCAAGCCACAAACGCCGCTGTCATTCCCCGCGAAGGCGGGGAATCCAGTACGCCGCGGCCTCTCGATAACTCGTTGACGTCTCTGGAATACTGGATCGCCCGGTCAAGCCGGGCGATGACAGCGGAGCGAATCTGGCACGGACATTGCTCCTCTTTAGAACGACTCGAACGTTCCGGAGGCAGGTGATGTTGCAGGCGGCCAATGTGGTTCGCGGGGCTGTTCCCCCGGCAGTCCGGCCCGCCGGAAGCTCCTCGCTGCTGCTCACCGAGAACCAGCAATGGATCGGCGGACCGCCGCCGCTGATGGACAAGCTCTCACCGCGCGAGCGGGAGCTTGTGCTGAAGCAGGGCCGGCGAAAAGTGCTCAACCGCGGCCAGACGCTGTTCAGCCAGGGCGGCAAGCATGACGGCATCTGGCTGATCGAAAGCGGCCGCATTCGCGTGTTCTACACGTCCCCGCTCGGACGCGAGATCACGCTGGCCTATTGGCATGTCGGCAATTTCGTCGGTGGGCCCGAAGTCTTCGAAGGCACCGTGCATCAATGGTCCGGCGTCGCATCCAGCAATTGCAGCGTGGTGCACCTGCCCGGAAAGGAACTGCGGTCCCTTGCCGCAGAGATCCCGAACCTCGCGATCGGCCTGATCGAAGGCCTCACCTTCAAGGGCAAATGCTATTCCGCGCTGGCGCAGATGCTGGGAACGCGCTCGATCACGCAGCGCCTTGCGCATCTCCTGCTGCATCTCGTCGAGCTCTACGGCGTCGCGGACGCCGACGGCACCGTGATTGCGGCCGCCTTCACCCATGCCGACATCGCCCACATGGTCGGCGCCACCCGGCAATGGGTCACGATCAGCCTCAAGCGCATGCAGGAGAAGGGAATCGTCGTGACCAAACGCTCGCAGATCGTGGTGTGCCGCACCGACGTCCTGGAAGAGATGCGCGGCCAGGCGTCCGATTAAGGGAGCCCGCGGCCAGGGCCGCTGCACAGGCAAGCGGCTTTATAGTGCAGGACTGCCCAAGGAGTATGCAATCAGCTTTTCCCGGCAACTAATCGACTGCGGCGGTCATTCCGGATTTGCCCTGCCCGTGCCCTCACCCAATCATGGCAACCACAGCACATCCAACCGAATGAGGATGAGAATGGTCCGCCATCTTCCCACGCTCTCGATCGCGATGTCGGTGACGTCGCTGGCGCTCATGCTCGCGCAGCCGGCCGCGGCGGAAACCGTCACGCTGGGCATCGGAACTCAGGACACCACGACCAACACCGTGACCGCCGGCGTCGTCATCCGCCAGCTCCATCTCCTCGAGAAGTACCTGCCGAAGGACGGCAAATACGCCAACATCAAGTTCGAGCTGGAGTGGCAGAACTTCACGTCCGGCCCGCCCGTCACCAATGCGATGATGGCGAACAAGCTCCAGATCGGCATGATGGGTGACTATCCGCTGATCGTGAACGGCTTCACCTTCGAGAGCAATCCCGAGAGCAAGAGCCGCCTGATCGGTGTTGCCGCCTACAGCCTGTCCGGCTCCGGCAACGGCCTCGTCGTCCACAAGGACTCGTCCTACTACGACCTCGCCGATCTCAAGGGCAAGCTGGTCAGCGTGCCCTTCGGCTCCGCCGCGCACGGCATGGTGCTCAAGGCGATGCAGGACCGCGGCTACGCATCGGACTTCTTCCAGCTCGTCAGCCAGAGCCCGGAGGTCGGCTCGACCAATCTCCAGGAGAAGAAGATCGACGCGCATGCCGACTTCGTCCCCTTCGCCGAGCTCCTGCCGTTCCGCGGCTTCGCGCGAAAGATCTTCGACGGCGTCGAGACCAATCTGCCGACCTTCCACGGCATCGTGGTTCGCACCGACTTCGCCGAGAAATATCCTGAGGTCGTCGTCGCCTACTTCAAGGCGCTGATCGCCGCCAACCAGTGGCTGCGCGACGATCCCAAGCTCGCCGCCGAAAAGATCCAGGAATGGACCGGCATCAACAAGGAGGTCGTCTATATCTTCCTCGGCCCCAGCGGCAACATGACCACCGATCCCACGGTGAAGCCGGCGCTGATCGATGCGGCCGCGACCGACGTCAAGGTGCTCCAGAATCTCGGCCGCATGAAGGAGTTCGATCCGAAGAAGTGGGTCGACGACAGCTACATCCGCAAGGCCTATGCCGAGATGAAGCTCGACTATGACGCGCAGCTTGGAAGCACGAAGAATTACGAAATTGCAGGCGAGGACGCTTTCTGCAAGAAGCCGATCACCGATCCGCGCAAGGCCGGTGAGATCTGGGTGGATGACGCCGGTATCCTGCCGTTTGCCTCCGCCGCCTGCACGTTAGGCGCCTATGCCGACTTCAAGGCCAAGGGCAAGAAGATCAACGTCGCCTATGTCTTCGACACCACCCGCGGCATCAAGCTGTTCGCCGACCAGGCCTTCTTCGCGGTCGGCAATGACGAGGTCGCGCCGTTCCTGCTGAAGAAGGATGCCGAAGCCCATGCCGCCAAGATCAGCGGCAAGGTGCTCGGCTTCGACGACGCGGTGAAGGCGGCGGTCAGCGGAGGCAAGACGTGAGCAGTCCCGCCCTCCTCAGACATCCCGAGGACAGCATGCAGGCAACAGCAATCGCAGAGGCGGGCTCAGCGCCCGCCGCTCTGCCCAAGACACCGCCCTCCTTCGGCACGCTCGCGCTGCGCTGGTACCGGCTGAACCAGGGCCGGCTGCGCGCCACCGCGATCGGCATCGCCTCGCTGATCGCGTTCCTGCTGGTCTGGCACCTGCTGACGACCTACCGGGTCGTGTTCTTCGTGCGCTTCACCAACGTGCCCTCGCCGCTAGCGGTCTATGCCAGCTTCACCAAGGCGATCCACGATCCGAAATTCCTGATGCATATCCTCTTGAGCTGCCGGCGCATCTTCATCGGCTTCTCGCTTGCGGCGATCGTCGGCGTGCCGCTCGGCCTGATCATGGGCCGCTTCAAGCTGGTGCATGAGATCATCTTCCCGGTCGCGGAGGTGCTGCGGCCGATCCCGGCGATCGCCTGGGTGCCGATGGCGATCATGCTGTGGCCGACCAACGAGCAGAGCATCGTCTTCATCACCTTCCTCGGCTCGTTCTTTCCGATCCTGGTCAACACGCTGCACGGCATGTCGCTGGTCGATCCGGTGCTGGTGCGCGCCGCGCAGTGTCTCGGCGCGCGCGAGCGGTCGATCTTCCGCGAGGTGTATTTCCCGGCCTCGCTGCCGCACATCTTCACCGGCCTCACCGTCGGCATGGGCGTCGCCTGGGTGTCGCTGATCGCGGCCGAGATGATCTCGGGGCAGTACGGCATCGGCTACTTCACCTGGGAGGCCTATTCGCTGGTCCAGTATGCCGACATCGCGCTCGGCATGATCGCGATCGGCGTGCTTGGCCTTGGATCGAGCCTGTTGATCCGCGGCGCGGGACAATTGGTGATGCCGTGGAGGTCGACATGAGCGAGATGTTCGCGAACCCGTCGAAGGGCCATATCGAGGTCAGGAATTTTTCCCTCAGCTATGACAGCATCGAGGGACCGGTTCAGGCCGTCACCGATACGCAGATCCATGTGAAGCCCGGCGAGTTCGTCTCGATCGTCGGCCCCTCCGGCTGCGGAAAGTCCACGCTGCTCAACGCGGTCGCGGGATTCCTCAAGCCCACCACCGGAATCGTCACCGTCGACGGCGAACGCGTCAACGGCCCCAGCGCCGAGCGCGGCATGGTGTTCCAGCAATATTCGCTGTTTCCCTGGAAGACGGTGCGGGAAAATGTCGAGTTCGGCCTGAAGATGCGCGGCATGCCGCGCTCCCAGCGCGAGCGCGCCGCGCGCACACTGCTCGGGCTTGCCGGGTTAGAGGCCTTCGAGAAGCATTATCCGGAAAAGCTCTCCGGCGGCATGAAGCAGCGCGTCGGCATCGTCCGCGCACTCGCGACGGGGCCGAAGGTGCTGCTGCTGGACGAGCCGTTCGGCGCGCTCGACGCGCAGACCCGCGTCATCATGCAGCAGATCCTCACCAACATGTGGCAGCGGCTGAAGATCTCGGTGCTGTTCGTCACCCACGACATCGACGAGGCCATCTTCCTCTCCGACCGCGTCTACTGCATGACCGCGCGCCCCGGCTCGATCAAGGCGGAGATTCCGATCCCGCTGGAGCGGCCGCGCCAGCAATCGATGATGATGTCGTCGGAATTTCTGACGCTGCGGCGCGGGCTGATGTCGCTGATCCGCGAGGAGAGCCTGAAGGCGATGGGCGGCGAGATCACCGACATGGGCATGCAGGGCCTGAACATCGAGCTGCACGGGCATTCGCTGGCGGATGTGATTTGACTTAACCTCGCCCCGTTTGCGGGGATCACGGTCTAGTAGGGTGGGCAAAGCGAAGCGTGCCCACCACCTTCATCATGAATGTGGATACATGGTGGGCACGGCGCTTTCGCGCCTTTGCCCACCCTACGGCAGTTTCGCTCTAATCACTTGAACCACTGCACCAGCGCGATGCTGATGCCGAGCAGCAGCATCAGCGACAGCGTCACCGCAGCCGTCACCCTGCCCCCGACATTGGCCAGCACGCGGACGTCGACGCCGAGGCCAAGTGCGGCCATCGAGACAACGGTGAGGAAGCTGGTGATCTTCGTCACCGGACCGACCACCGTGCCCGGCACGATCTCCAGCGAGCGCAGCGTCGCCAGCGCGAGGAAGCCGAGGATGAACCAGGGGACCAGGCGGAAGAAGCCGACATTGGTCTTCTTGGCGTCGCTCTGCCAGCGCGAGGCGACGAGGGACAGGCCGACGACGACGGGGCCGAGCATCAGCACGCGCATCAATTTCACCAGCGTGCCGATCTGCGTCGAGACGAGGCCGGCCGGCACCGTCGCCGCGAGCACCTGCGGCACCGCGTAGACGGTGAGGCCCGCGAGGATGCCGTATTGCGTGGCGGAGAGTTGCAGCAGCGGAATCAGCAGCGGCAATCCCAGCACCATCATCACGCCGAGGATCGCGGTGAAGGAGATCGAGGATGCGATCTCGTCGTTGTTGGCGCCGATGATCGGCGCGACGGCCGCGATCGCCGAATTGCCGCAGATCGAGTTGCCGCAGGCGATCAGGATCGACAGCCGCGTCGACAGGCCAAGCAGCCGGCTGAGACCGAAGGAGACGCAGAGTGCGATCACGACGACCGCGGCGATGGAGGCGAGCAGCGCGATGCCCGAGGCGGCGATGGCCGCGAAGCTGATCGAGGCTCCCAGCAGCATGACGGCGACTTCAAGCAGCTGTTTTGCGCTGAAGGCGATGCCGGCCTGCCAGCGCGGCGCGGGCTTCCAGAAGCTCCGCAGGGCCATGCCGAGCAGGATCGCCATCACCAGCGCCTCGACATAGGGATGCTCGAACACGCCCAGTTCCGCCCGCTCCAGCAGGGCGGAGACGCCGGCAACGGCAATGCAGAGGAGGATGCCCGGAATCAGCGCCGCAATGCGGCTTATGGCGGTGGCCGGCTTGGCACCGGCCGGGCTGGATGCTCGATTCTGCGACACAAATCTCTCCCAGAGGAGAAAGATTTATACGCAGCACGATCCAATTGGGAAATAAGTTTTCGACATATCAGGGCCGAGGGAAGTTCTGTCCTCGACCCGGAATAAACCGGCTCAGAAGATCAGGTTCTTGGCCAGCGAGGCGACGCGGCTGAAGCCGTCATAGATGCCCGGCTCGAAGAAGGCCGCGCGCGCGAGCACGATGCCCGCGACCAGCGACCAGAACAGCGTGGTTCCGGCCCGCAACAGGAGCTTCGAGGCGCGCGACTTGGGCTGGGTATCCGTCGCGGACACCAGCTGCTCGCCGAAGGGTTCAAATCCAGTGCGTTCCATAGCTTGCGCCAATCCATCAAATTCTGAACGGAATGTCGTCGTTTCGGCCCCAAACGGCAATGGAAGCGATTGGCGTTTTTGCGCCTCGACGGGGAAACTCCTTCCGTCGGACACCCCCGTGACAATAGTTTTCTTCTTCCGGCCTATTTGGACACCGGCGCCCAGGCTACAGGGCCAGATAACGCCGCCGGATCGCCTCGTTGGCCTTCAGCTCGTCGATTCCGGCGGCATAGACGATCTGGCCCTTGTCGATGACCGTGGCGTGGCTCGCCAGGCCGAGGCAGAAATGCATGTTCTGCTCGGCGATCAGCACGGTCGAACCGAGCTGGCGGAGCTGGCGCAAAAGCTCACCGATCCGCTGCACGATGATCGGCGCGAGGCCCTCGCTCGGCTCATCGAGCAGCAACAGCGCGGGGTTGCCCATCAGCGTGCGCGCGATCGCCAGCATCTGCTGCTCGCCGCCCGACAGGCGCCCGGCGATGCGATGGCGCAGCGGCTCCAGCAGCGGGAAGACTTCATAGATGCGCTTGATCGGCCATTCGTCCTGGCCCTCCGGTCCCTTCTTGCGACCGATGACGAGATTGTCCTCGACCGTGTGCTCCGGGAAGATCTGGCGGTCCTCCGGCACGAAGCCGAGCCCGGCGCGCGCGATGTGATGCGGCTTCCAGCCTGATATCACCGCGCCGCGCAGGCTGACTTTGCCCCGCCGCGGCGGCGCCAGCCCCATGATCGCCTTCATGGTCGTCGACTTGCCGGCGCCATTACGGCCGAGCAGCGCCATGGTCTCGCCCTGCCGCACGGACAGGCCGACGCCGAACAGGATCTGGCTGGTGCCGTAATAGACGTCGAGATCGGCGACTTCGATGATGGCGGTGCTCATGCGGCGGCTCCCGCATGTTCGGTGCCGAGGTAGGCCTCGATCACGGCGCTGTTGTTGCGGATCTCGTCGGGCGTGCCGATGGCGAGGATGCGACCGTAGCAGAGCACGACGATCTTCGGTGCGATCTTGAACACGATGTCCATGTCGTGCTCGATGAAGACGACGGTGATCTTCTCGCGCTCCCAGAGCTCGCGCACCTTGTCGATCATGCGCCAGCGCTCCTCCGGGCCCATGCCGGCGGTCGGCTCGTCCAGCAGCAGCACCTTTGGTTCGAGCACCAAGGCCAGCGCGATGTCGAGCAGCTTCTGATCGCCGTGCGACAGCGTCGCGGCGGTGCGGTTGCGCTTGCCGGACAGTCCCAACAATTCCATCACATGCTCGGCGCGGTCGCGCGTCTCGGGCAGCGGAAACCGCTTGTGCAGCACGGCGGACGAGCGCTGATCTGCGCTGACCGCGGCCAGCATGGTCTCCTGCACGGTCAGCGATTTGAAGATGCTGGCGACCTGGAAGGCACGGCCGATGCCGTGGCGCACGATCTCCGGCGGCGAACGCCCGGCGAGATCGACGCCGTCGAGCAGCACCTCGCCGCCATCCGGCCTCAAGGCGCCGGTGATCAGGTTGAAGAAGGTGCTCTTGCCGGCGCCGTTCGGGCCGATCACGGCGGTGAGCGAGCCGTCAGGGAAGTCGAGCGTGACGTCGTTGGTCGCCTTCACGCCGCCAAAGGACTTTGCGAGGTTGCGGATCTCAAGCATGGCTAGCGCTCCTCGCCTGTCTCGCGCCGCTGCTTAAACCAGTCGGCGACGAAATCGAGCAGGCCTTTGCGCAGGCCCAGCGCGAAGAACAGGATGACGACGCCGAGCACGATGCCGTGGTACTCGGTGAACCGCGTCACGGTGTCGTTGAGCAGCAGCAGCAATACGGTGCCGACCATCGGCCCGAGAAAGGTCGAGACGCCGCCGAGCATGTTGATGAAGATGCCCTCGCCCGAGATGGTCCAATAGGCGAATTCCGGATAGGCGCCGGAGACGAACAGCGCCATCACCATGCCGCCCATCGCCGCGAACAGGGCCGCCAGCACGAAGACGGTGAGTTTTGCGCGCCAGACGTCGATGCCGAGGAAGCTCGCGCGCGCGGCGTTGTCGCGGATCATGCGCAGCGTATAGCCGAACGGCGACTGCGCGATCTGGCGCATCGCGAGCAGGCCGAGGACGAGAAGCGCGCAGCTCGCGACATAGAGATGGACGTGGTTGGACAGATCGATGCCGAGGAACGCGGGGCGCGGAATGCCGCCGCGCAGGCCCTGGTCGCCGCCGGTGAAGGACGCCCAGGACAGGATCGTCGAGTGGATCAGCATCTGGAACGCCAGCGTGACGAAGGCGAAATAGATCTCCTTCAGCCGCACGCAGATCGCGCCGATCACCGCGGCGATGAGCGCCGTGATGGCCAGCGTCGCGACGAAGGCGACCGGAATCGGCACGCCGATCTTCTGCATGATCAGGCCGAAGCTGTAGGCGCCGAGGCCGAAGAACATGCCATGGCCGAACGAGGTCAGCCCGGTGTAGCCGACCAGGAGGTTGAGCGAGGTCGCGAACAGGCCATAGGCCGAGCAGCGGATGACGAAATCGAGCAGCGCCTTACTGCCTGACAAGAGCGGCAGGCTCGCCAGCACGGCGAAGGCGACCAGCGCGATCAGGACGTCGCGATAGCGATGAAGCGCCGCGCCGCTGCGCACCGGCGCCAACGTCTCGGCGCGTCCGGCCTCCAGCTCGGTCATGCCGCCTCCTTGCCGAACAGGCCGGTGGGCTTGGAGACCAGCACGATCACCATGAACAGGTACATCAGGCCTTCCGTGAACAGGGGAAAGCCGAGCGAGCCGAACGAGCGGATCAGGCCGAGCAGCAGCGCGCCGATCAGCGCGCCCAAAATCGAGCCCATGCCGCCGATCACGGTGACAATGAAGGATTCGATCAGCACCGAGAATCCCATGCCTGGGGTCAGCGACCGCACCGGCGCTGCGAGCGCACCGGCGAGCCCCGCCAGCATGCCGCCGAGCGCGAACACGCCGCCGTAGATCAGGCCGGTGTTGATGCCGAGCGCGGAGACCATGCTGGGATTGTGCGCGGCGGCGCGGATCACCTTGCCGATACGGCTGCGCGACAGCCCGATGCCGAGCACGATCGCCGCGACGAGCGCGATGCCGATCAACAGCAGGTAATAAGGCGGCACCACGCCGCCGGCGATGAACAGCGGCATCACCTGGAACGCGGCGGGCATGCCCATCGACTTGAATTCGGGTCCCCAGATGATGCGCACGACGTCATCGAAGATCAGCACGAAGGCGTAGCAGACCAGAAGCTGCATCAAGACGTCGGCGCCATAGACGCGGCTCATGAACACGCGCTCGAAGATCAGGCCGAGAATGGCGGTGCCGGCCGCGCCCGCCAGCATCGCCAGCGCGAAGCTTTCGGTGAGGTGATAGGCCGTCATCGCAAAGTAGGCGCCGAACATATAGAAGGCGCCGTGGCTGAAATTGACGACCTTGAGCACGCCAAAGATCAGGGTCAGCCCGACCGCCACCAGAAACAGCAGCATGCCGATGATGATGCCGCTGGTGGTTTGCGTCACCAGGCAGGCGGAGCTGGAGAGGCAGCCGGCAAGCGCGTCGAGATCCACGGGAGCACTTTCATTGCGGCGCGCCTGATACGGCGCGGAGAATCAAACGAAAACGGCGGGGACGGTCGCCCGTCTCCGCCGCGCGCGCGATCAGGTGTAGCCCTTGCTCTTCTTCCACTCGGCCTCGAGCTCGAAGATGGTCTTCCAGTCGCCGGCCTTGACCTCGGGGACATAGGGCTCCTGCGGGATCGTGGTGCCCCAGCCGATGGCGTAGCCGACGAGTGTGTGGTCCTCGGCGCGCATCGTCACGGTGCCGTCGGCGCCGAACGGGCACTTGATCGTAAGACCCGCCAGTGCTTCAGCGAGCTTCTTGCCGTCAGCGGAGTTCGCCTTCTTCGCGGCTTCTGCCATCAGCATGACCGCGGTCGCGTTCTCCCACGACCAGTTGGTCGGATATTCGTTGTACTTCGCCTTGTAGGCATCGCCCCACGCGGCGTTCTCCGGCGTCGTCGGGAACGTCTTGATGTAGCGGTTGCCGGAGTGGATGCCCTTGGGCAGGTTCTTCACCACGGTGAGCGCGGTGTAGTCAGCCATGTTGACCGCGAACACCTCCATCTGGCCGAACATCGCGTAGATGTTGGCCTGGTCGATATAGGAGGTGAGATCGCCGCCCCACAGGCAGGAGTACAGCGCCTGCGGCTTCGCCTGCAGGATCTTCGTCACCACCTCGGTGTAGTCGGGCTGGAACAGCTTTGGCCAGGACTCGCTGATGATCTCGACATCAGGTGCAAAGCGTTTCAGGTACAGCGTGAACTCGGCCGTGGTGTCGCGGCCGTAGGCATAATCGGGCGAGCAGGTCGCCCATTTCTTCAGGCCCTTGGCCTTGGCGATCGCTGCGGCATAGCTGCCGCCGACGATGGAGTCGTGCACGCCCTGCCGCGCGGTGCGGAAGGCATTGGGAATATGCTGCTTGGGGTCCGCGGTCAGCGCCGAGGTCTCCGAATTGGTGTGGATGCAGAACACGCCGAGATCACGCGCGACCTCGTGCACCGCGAAGGCGCCGGACGAGGCTTCGGCATCGATCAGCAGCTCGCAGCCGTCGGTGTTGACGAGTTCTCGCGAGACGCGCGCGGCTTCCTGCGGCTGGCCCTTGGAGTCGCGGATCACCATCTCGATTGGGCGGCCGGCAAGGCCGCCGGCGGCATTGACCTTGTCGACCTCGAGCATCACCGCATTGCGCGAGGACGTGCCGAGCTGCGCCACGCGGCCCGACAGAATCGTCGGCATGCCGACCTTGATGGTCTTGGCCTGGGCGCGCGCCACCCACGGCGCGGCAACACTCATCGCACCGGCGCCCATCAGCGCCAGTGTTGAACGGCGGCTGATGCCCGGTCCGCGGGTTCTCGTCATTTTTTCCTCCCTCTGTCGGGTCGGCGTGTCCAAATCCCTGTCGGAGATCGTCTCGTCTCCGTGTTCCCAAGGATTTCAGAGGTAGGGGGGTGACGTCAAGCCAAAGATGAATTACGAGTCAGAATTCATCAAGGGAGGAAATGAGGCCGGCAACCGGCCCAAACCCGCACAATGATCAACCTGTCGAGCTTCATCACCTTTCATGCCCGGCGCACGCCGGACCGGCCTGCGCTGAAATATCGCGGCGAGGAGATCTCCTATGCCGTGTTCGATGCGCGCATCCGCAAGGTGGCGGGCTGGCTCGCGGCACAAGGCATTGGCGCCGGCGATGTCGTGGCCGTGCTGATGAAGAACAGCGCGGCGTTCCTGGAACTGGTGTTCGCCACCAGCCATCTCGGCGCAGTGTTCCTGCCGATCAACTTCCGCCTCTCCCGCGACGAGGTCGGCTACATCGCCGGCAATGCCGGTGCGCGCCTGTTGATCGTCGATGAAGAGCTCGCCGCGAATGCCGCCGGCACGAAGATCGTCGCGCTCGACGAGGCCGCGCAGCAGAGTGTCACGCATCTCGCAGGTGGCGCTACGGCTGCGCCAATGCATGTCCGCGCGCCGTCCGACCTGATGCGGCTGATGTACACCTCGGGCACGACCGACCGCCCCAAGGGCGTGATGCTGTCCTACGATAATTTCTACTGGAAGTCGGCGGACCAGACGATCGCGCTGGCCTTGAGTGCCGGGACGCGCCTTCTCGTCGTCGGCCCGCTCTATCACGTCGGCGCGCTCGACCTGCCCGGCATTGCCGTGCTCTGGCATGGCGGCTTCATCCGCATCGAGCGCAATTTCGAGCCGGAGACCGCGCTCGCGGCGATCGCCGAGGACAGGCTCAACGCCGCCTGGTTCGCGCCTGTGATGACCACCGCGATGCTGACCTGCCCGACCCGCGATCGCTACGATGTGTCGAGCCTGACATGGGCGATCGGCGGCGGCGAGAAGACGCCGGAGCTACGCATCCGCGCCTTCTCCGAATATTTTCGTAATGCGCGTTACATCGACGCCTATGGCCTCACCGAGACCGTCGGCGGCGACACCTTCATGGAGGCCGGCCGCGAAATCGAGAAGATCGGTTCGACCGGGCGCGCCATCGCCCATGTCGAGATCGAGATCCGCGACGAGGACGGCAGGACGCTGCCGCCGAACGTCAACGGCGAGATCTGCCTGCGCGGGCCGAAGATCACGCGCGGCTACTGGAAGGATCCGGAGAAGACGGCCGCGGCTTTCTTCGGCGACTGGTTCCGCAGCGGCGACGTCGGCTATCTCGACGACGAGGGCTTTCTGTATCTGACGGATCGCAAGAAGGACATGATCATCTCCGGCGGCGAGAACATCGCCTCCTCCGAGGTCGAACGCGTCATCTACGAGCTATCCGAGGTGCGCGAGGTCGCGGTGATTGGCCTGCGCGATACGCGCTGGGGCGAGCGGCCGGTCGCCATCGTCGTGCTGGCGGAAGGTGCGAATCTCGAACTCCCTGCCCTCACCGAACATTGCCGCGCGCGCCTTGCGAGCTTCAAGGTGCCGAAGCAGCTCGTCATCCGCGACTGCCTGCCCCGCAACCCGAGCGGAAAGATCCTCAAGCGCGTGCTGCGCGCCGAGCTGGAGACCTCTGAATGACGCAAGCAGACACCGCGGCGAAAGTGACGAAGCTCAACCGCGTCGAGCGTAACGCCTGGACCAAGCAGAAGATATTTGACGCAGCGACAAAGGTCGTCGGCAAGCACGGCTATGCCGAAGCCTCCGTCGCCCGCATCACCGAGCAGGCCGGCGTCGCGCAAGGCACCTTCTACAATCATTTCGAGAACCGCCAGGAGCTGCTTGACCAGCTGCTGCCCAAGATCGGTCTCGACATGGTCGAGTTCATCCGCGCCCGCACCGGCACGGCGGATGCGGCGCGGCAGGAGATCGAGCGCTTCTCCGCCTTCTTCGACTTCATCCGCGAGGTGCCGGAGTTCCTGCGCATCCTCAACGAGGCCGAGTTCTTCGCGCCCATCGGCTACCAGAAGCATCTCGACAACATCTCGGTCGCCTATGTGCGCATCCTGCGCCGCGCCCGCCTTGCCGGCGCGATCGAGGATTACAGCGACGAGGAGTTCGAGGCGATCGTCCACATGCTGATGGGCGCGCGCGGTTATCTCAGCCGCCGCTACTCCTATTCGGGAGGCGGCGTCACCGCCGTGCCCGACCACGTCATCTCCGCCTATCGCAAGCTGATGACGCGCGGCCTGTTCAGTTCATCCGGAGATCAGGGAACGCCATGAACATCGCATCTCCCCACCAGCCGCTCGATATCGCCTCCGCGATCGCCGAAGGCGACATTCGCTGCCTCCTGATGGTGCTGGTGCACATGACCGGCGATGCGCGCTGGCTCGAGCCGCCGTACCTGCCCAAGCGCGACATCCGCCTCATTCCCGATCCCGAAGCCGGCGTGCCGAAGGAGATCCGGGACGAAATCCGCGCCGCGGTGGTCAACCTCTTCGCCAATGGCACGCCGCAGCCGGTCGTCAGCGACCCCGGCGAAGAGCTGCTCCTGAAGATGATGCGCGCCTGCCTCGGCGAGCATGTCGCGCCCGAATATGCGCCCCTGATGCGCGAGGAAATGGGCTTTGTGCCGCGCGAGACGCGGTGGACTGCGCGTCCTTCCGACGACAAGCTCGCGGAACAACACGTTCTGATCGTCGGTGCCGGCGTCTGCGCCATCGCGCTCGGCGTGGCGCTCGGCCATCTCGGCATCCCCTACACCATCGTCGAGAAGAATGACGAGCTCGGCGGCACCTGGTGGATCAACCGCTATCCCGGCTGCGGCGTCGATACGCCGAACCACTCCTATTCGTATTCGTTCGGCTTGCGCAACGCGTGGACGCGGTACTTCTGCCAGCGCGAGGAGCTGCTCGGCTATCTCCTGAAGGTCGCCGATGAATACGGCATCCGCAAGCATCTGCGCGTCAACACCGAGCTGACCTCATCGCGCTGGGACGAAGGCAAGAAGCGCTGGATCTCGACGCTGAAGACTGGGAACGGCGAAGAGACCTTCGAATCCACCGCGCTGGTCTCGGCCATCGGCCAGCTCAACGATCCCTCCCGCGCGCACTTCAAGGGCGAAGAGGACTTCAAGGGCACGATCCTGCATTCGGCGCTATGGTCCGGCGATATCGATCTCGACGGCAAGCACGTCGCCGTGATCGGCACCGGCGCGACGTCGATGCAGCTGGTGCCGGCGATTGCCGGCCGTGTCGCCTCGGTCACCGTCTATCAGCGCAGCGCGCAATGGGCGCGGCCGGTGAAGGGCTATTCCGACCCGATCAGCGAGGGCGCGCGCTGGCTGCTCGCGCATCTGCCGTTCTATGTGCAGTGGTATCGCTTCAACATGTTCTGGCGCTACGGCGACGGCCTCCTGCCGTTCCTGCGCAAGGACCCGGCCTGGCCGCATCCGGAGCGCGCCGTCAACAAGGGCAACGACCGGCACCGGCAGGAGCTGACCGACTTCATCCTCACCGAGCTGAAGGACCGGCCGGACTTGATCGAAAAATGCGTGCCGACCTACCCTCCTTACGGCAAGCGCATCCTGCTCGACAACAACTGGTTCAGGACCTTGAGGCGGGACAATGTCGAGCTCGTCACCGACGCAATCGACCGTTTCGACCAGGCCGGCATCGTCACCGCAGACGGCAAGCACCGCCCTGCCGATATCATCGTGGTCGCGACCGGCTTCAAGGTCACGGAGATGGCGGCGCGCCTCAACATCAGCGGCCGCAACGGCAGGAATTTGCGCGAAGCCTGGGGCAACGACAATCCGACCGCGTTCCTCGGCCTCACCGTGCCTGATTTCCCCAACTTCTTCTGCATGCTCGGCCCGAACTCGGGCCCGGCACATGGCGGCAGCGTCATCTTCCAGTCGGAGTGCCAGAGCCGCTACATCTCGGCGTGTCTCGCCGACATGATCGAACGCGACGTCGCCGCCATCGACGTTCGCCCGGACGTGCTCGCCGACTATGTCGGCAAGGTCGATGCCGAGCACGAGACCATGATCTGGACCCATCCCGGCATGACGACCTACTATCGCAACTCGAGCGGCCGCGTGTTCTCGGCGATGCCGTGGCGGTTCGTGGATTACTGGCGCATGACGCATGACCCGGATCTGGGGCAGTACAGGCTGACGAGGAGATGACCTGCTGCTAACGCAGGTTGGCTATAGCGTTACCGCAATCTCTCCCCACGTCGTCATTGCGAGCGCAGCGAAGCAATCCAGAATCTTTCCGCGGAGACACTCTGGATTGCTTCGCTGCGCTCGCAATGACGGAACTGGCGACCTGTCAGGCCGCCAGCCCGCTTTCCACCGGCGCGAATTCCAGCCCGAGGCTTTCCGCCACCGCCTTGTTGGTGATGCGGCCGCGGTGGACGTTGAGGCCGTTGCGCAGATGCGGATTTTCCAGCACCGCCGCAAAGCCCTTGTTCGCGAGCATCAGGCCGAACGGCAGCGTCGCGTTGTTCAGCGCCTGGCTCGACGTCACCGGCACCGCGCCCGGCATGTTGGCGACGCAATAGTGCACGATGCCGTCGACCTCGTAGGTCGGGTCCGTGTGCGTGGTCGCATGCGAGGTCTCGAAACAGCCGCCCTGGTCGATTGCGACATCGACCAGCACCGCGCCCGGCCGCATCGATTTAAGCATCGCGCGCGTGACGAGTTTTGGCGCGCTGGCGCCCGGCACCAGGACCGCGCCGATCACGACGTCCGCGGAAAACACCTCCTCCTCGACCGACTCGATGGTGGAAAAGCGCGTGCGCACGCGTCCGATAAAGAGATCATCCAGTTGGCGCAGCCGGGGTATGGAGCGGTCGATCACGGTGACCTCAGCGCCAAGGCCCGCGGCCATGCGCGCAGCCTGCGTTCCCACCACGCCGCCGCCGAGCACGACGACCCGCGCCGGCTGCACGCCGGGCACGCCGCCGAGCAGCAAGCCGCGACCGCCGGCCGATCGCCTGAGCGCGGCGCCGGCGGCCTCGATGGCGAGGCGGCCGGCGACTTCGCTCATCGGCGCAAGCAGGGGGAGGTGCCGGCCGCGTCGGTGACGGTTTCATAGGCGATCGCCGTACAGCCGGAGGCGAGCAAACCCTTGGCCTGCTCGGGATCCGGCGCAAGATGGAGATAAGTGAACAGGACCTGGCCTTCGCGGAGCTGGGCCCATTCGCTTTTCTGCGGCTCCTTCACCTTCACGATCATGTCGGAGTTGGCGAAGACGTCGCGGGCGCTCCCGGCAATCGCGGCCCCTGCCCGCCGATACACATCGTCCGAAGCGCCGATGCCGCTGCCGGCGCCAGTCTCGACGGTCACCTGGTGCCCGGCCGCGACATATTCACGAACCGCGCCCGGGGTGAGCCCGACGCGATATTCCTGCACCTTGATCTCCTTGGGCACGCCGACACGCATCTTGGGCTCCTTCCAACGTCTTGATTCACCGCGTCATCGTAGCGACGGGTCCAGTTTGGTTTCGTGCAAATATCAGCTAGTTTCGCCCTTTCCCCGCCGGTTTCCGGCGCGGAAACGTCCTTTCACGCTGGAAACAAAACATTGGCCCTCGACCGGAAAGATCTCGCCATCCTCGCGGAACTCACGACCAATGCACGGGCCAGTCACACCGAGCTTGCCAACAAGGTCGGCCTGTCGAGCACGGCGCTGGCGCGGCGCCAGAAGGCGCTGGAGGACGACGGCTACATCCAGGCCTATCAGGCCGCGCTCGACCTGGCGCAGTTCGGCCTCACCACAACGGTGCTGGTGCGCATTGCGCTGGAGAGCCAGAGCGACGAGGCGCTGAAGGCGTTCGAGGCGGAGGTGGTGAAATGCCCCTCCGTCGTGCGCTGCTTCCTGATGTCGGGCACCGACGACTACATCCTGATCGTGCTCGCCCGCGACATCCAGGATTTCGAGCGCATCCACCGTACCGAACTGTCCCGCCTGCCGCGCGTCGCGCGGGTGCAATCGAGCTTCGCGCTGCGCGAAGTCGTCAACCGCGCCGTGCCGACCGTGGTGTTCAGCGAGGCCAAGCGGTAGCGGTTCCCTCTCCTGCGAACGCCGCAAAGGCCGTCCCGCGCCGCAGTCGGGTGGCATCGGCTCCATCCAAATCAGCCAGCTTACCCGCGCGACTCGACGAATCCAGAAATCAGGAGCTCGAACTCTCTTCGGGCACGTCATGTCCCGCTTGGGCTGGCGCGGGATCGTGAAATGGCGCCAAGCTGGCTGGCGCCCGATCCGGTGTACACGTTAAGTTGCACTTTACCCTAAGCTGTCTTTTACCCAATGAGCTTAGGGGTAGCTCAGAGCTATTCGCTTATCATTGCAACTTAAGATCGTTTTGCTGGAGGGGCTCCCACCGGCGCGCAGGGGCACGAATTGTGGCACTTCATTCCAAGACGCAGCTTTCTCCAAACGAAACGCCGACCACGTTCTCATGCCTGATGGATCGGTGGTTCCTCCTTGGCGCCTATGGCTCACAGGCACGTATCCACATGGCTGTGGCATGGCTAGCCCGGACGATCGTCACAGCTAGCTTTATTGCAGGCCTCGCCTGCCGATATGCAGCCCTCGATCAGGTGACCGACGATACGACCGAGTTCCTGCTGCCCTGGTATGAATTCGCGCACAGCCACGGTCTTGCCAGTCTCGGGCACACATTCACGGATTACACCCCGTTTTACAGCTACCTTTTGGTTGCGGCGACCGCGTTCCATGGGCTGTTCGAACCATGGCACCTGATCAAAGGAATTTCTTTCATCTTCGAATTCGGCTGCGCGCTGATGGCAGCACGCCTGGTCGCGTCCGACAAAGAACGTATCTACAGTCCATCCGTTGCCTTTGCGGCCGTCTGGCTAGCACCGACCGTTCTGTTCAACGGTGCGGTCTGGGGTCAGTCCGACGCGATCTGGACGTTCTTCATTTTGCTATCGGTATATTTCATTTCCCGAGACAGACCTCGGGCCGGTCTCGTTTCATTCGCCGCCGGATTTTCTGTCAAGGCCCAGGCAATATTCCTTTCGCCCTTGATCTTCGCGCTCGTGCTGAGGCGAACGATCCATTGGCTTTGGCTTGCAACGATTCCGATTGTTTATCTCGCCGTCGCGGCTCCCGCCTGGCTGCTTGGCCAATCTCTCTCCGACATCCTGACGGTCTATTTCAATCAGGCTGAAACCTACGCCCGGCTGTCAATGAACGCAGCAAACATGTGGTTGCTCGTGCCAAACCGGTTCTATGGACCCGGTGTAGCTGCCGGAATGGCCATTTCAGCCGCGGCAGGGCTCGTATTCTCAATCGTTGCCGCGCGGGCGAAAGACCTGCGCAAGCTCGATAATCTGGTCGCAGCCGCAGCCCTGTCTCTGCTCTTGATGCCATTCGTGCTGCCGAAAATGCACGACCGATATTTCTACGCGTTTGAAGTCATGGCGATCATACTGGCCTGCCTTAAGCCGCGCTTCTCCGTGGTCGCCATCGCCGCGCAGATCAATGGCGTGATTGCCTATCTGAGCTATTACGGCATTGCAGCGCCGTTGATGGGTCCGGCGGTCATTGGGAATGGCTGGATTCTGCTGCAGCTCGCTCTTTACACGCACCGCAAAGCGAAAGACCCGGAGCAGCCCGATTCAGTTGCATTCTCTCCGACGACATTCGCCGTCGGCGCGATCGCTTTCTGGGCCATCTATTTACTTGCCGCTTGAAGAGACCGCGGGGAGAGGCGAAAACGCCGACCGCGACCGCTGTCATCCAACTGTCATCGAATGTGCCGAGAGCTGTGTCTCCAGTACATTCGGGACAGACAATGGACTATTTCAAGCGCTTCAACTTCCTGTTCGCCGCACCCGTGTTCGACGCCGACGACCTCGAAGGCGTCCGCTTCAACCAGATCATCGAGGAGATCCAGCGCTCCGGCTTCGAGGTGGTCCGGGCCCGCAAGCTGGAGGACGCGGAGATGGCGGTGCAGACCGACGCTGCGATCGGCTGCATGGTGGTGGACTGGGGCAAGAAGGGCCTGGAGGGCAAGACCTCGGCGCTGATCAATTTGATGCGGCGCCGCGGCCTCGACTTCCCGATCATCCTCCTGATCCGGCGCAAGCGCTTCGAGGATTTGCCGGTCGAGGTGCTCGACTTCATCGACGGCTATGTCTTCCTGTCCGAGGAGACGCCGACCTTCATCGCCAAGAACCTGATCAGCCGGCTCAAGCAATATGCCGAGACGCTGAAGACGCCGTTCTTCGGCGCGCTGGTCGACTATGCCGAGGAAGGCAACCAGCTCTGGACCTGTCCGGGCCACAATGGCGGCGTGTTCTACAATCGAAGCCCGATCGGCCGGGTCTTCGTCGAGCATCTCGGCGAATCCGTGTTCCGCGACGACCTCGACAATTCCGTGCTCGATCTCGGCGACCTCCTCACCCATGAGGGCCCGGCGCTGAAGGCGCAGAAGGAGGCCGCGCAAATCTTCGGCGCGGAGAAGACCTATTTCGTGCTCAACGGCACCTCGACCTCGAACAAGGTCGCGCTCGGCGCGCTCGTCACCGACGGCGATCTCGTGCTGTTCGACCGCAACAACCACAAGGCCGCCCATCACGGCGCGCTGATGATCAATGGCGGCATCCCGGTCTACGTTCCGACCATTCGCAACGCCTGGGGCCTGATCGGCCCGATGCGCTGGGACGTGCTCGATGAGAAGGCCCTGCGCGAGGCGATCCGCAACCATCCGCTGGTGAAGGATCGCGACGCCTGGCGCAAGGAACGGCCGTTCCGCATCGCCGTGGTCGAACAGTGCACCTATGACGGCTCGATCCACAGCGCCGAGATGATCCTGAAGCGCATCGGCCATCTCTGCGAGTACATCCTGTTCGACGAGGCCTGGGCCGGCTTCATGAAGTTCCACCCGCTCTATGCCGGCCGCTTCGCCATGGGCCTCGCCAATCTTCCCCCCGAAGCGCCGGGCATCATCGCGACGCAGTCGACCCACAAGCAGCTCGCGAGTTTTTCGCAGGCCTCCCAGATCCACATCAAGGACCGTCACATCCGCGGCCAGAAGCGGCGGGTCGAACACCGCCGCTTCAACGAGAGCTTCATGCAGCACGCCTCGACCTCGCCGTTCTACCCGCTGTTCGCCTCGCTCGACGTCGGCGCGCAGATGATGAAGGGGCGTTCCGGCGAAGTGCTGTGGGACGACACGATCCGGCTCGGCATCGAGCTGCGCAAGAAGATCCGCGCAATGCGCCGGGAGTTCGAGGAGAAGGAGCAGAACCCGGACCGCCGCTGGTTCTTCGAGCCCTTCGTCCCGGATCGCGTCACCATTCCCGACGTCAGCCGTCCCGGCGCCGCCCACAATGTCGCCTGGGAGACGCTCTCGACCGACGAGCTCGCGACCAATCCCGCCTTGTGGCAGCTCTCCCCGGATACCAACTGGCACGGCTTTCCCGATCTCGCGGAAGGCTTTGCCATGACGGATCCGAACAAGCTGACGCTGCTCACGCCTGGCTTCGACCGCACCACCGGCGCCTATGCCGAGCACGGCATCCCCGCCCCTGTGGTCGCGCAATATCTGCGCGAAAACCGCATCGTGCCCGAGAAGAACGACCTCAACTCGCTGCTCTTCCTGCTCACTCCCGGCGTCGAGGCGAGCAAGGCCGGCACGCTGATCTCCGGCCTCGTCGCCTTCAAGAGGCTGCACGACGACAATGCGTTGCTGGCTGACGCGATCCCGGAATTCCATCAGCGGCGGCAGGCACGCTATGCCAGCGTGCGGCTGCGCGACCTCTGCGGCGAGATGCACCGCTTCTTCCGCGCCGCCGATGTCAGCGCGCTCCAGGCGCGGCAGTTCATGCCCGAGCACATGCCTGAGATCGCGATGTCGCCCCGCGATGCCGCGCGCTATTTGTTCCGCAACGACGTCGACTATCTGCCGATCGAGGCGATCGCGGGCCGCATCGCCACCACGCCCTTCGTGGTCTATCCGCCCGGCATCGCCACCATCGTGCCCGGCGAGCGGTTGACGGAACGGGCCAAGCCCATGGTCGACTATCTCAAGATGTTCGAGATCTGCTTCAACACGTTCCCGGGCTTCGACGTCGAAATCCAGGGCGTCTACAAGGAGATCGATGCCCAGGGCCGTATCGGGCTCTATACTTACGTCGTTGCCGAGTAGGTGCCGATGAACGAAACAGCCGCAATCCGCGCGGATGACGAGCCTGTCCTGGTCCGCCCCTCGCGCGAGAGCGATGTCGAGGCGATGCTGGCGATCTACCGCCATCACGTCCGCAATGGCGTGCCGCGCGACGTCGAGGGAACCGGTGCGCCGGAGCCGGACGATCTGCGCGACCGGCGCAAGAACCTGAAGCAGACCCGCCTGCCGCATCTGGTCGCGACCTATCGCGGCGAGGTGGTCGGCTACGCCTATGCGGTGCTGTTCCGCAAGCGCCCGGCCTATCGCTACACCGCCAAGCACTCGATCTACGTCCACCACGCGCATCTCGGCCGCGGGGTCGGACGGCTATTGCTTCAGGAACTGGTCGATGTTTGTGCGGCGGCCGGCTTCCGCCAGATGATCGGCTATATCGATGCCGACAATGCGCCCTCGCTGGCGCTGCACGAGAAGTTCGGCTTCGCGCGCGCCGGCCTGCTCTGCGGCGTCGCCTACCGGCACGGCCGCTGGTCCGACACCGTCATGGTGCAACGCTCGCTCGGCGCGGGCGCAACCGCGCCGCCGCCCGCAACGGCACCCGGCCGGTAAGCCCTACGAGGGAAAGTCAGCCGGTCTGACGTGGATGCGATCGGCATGCAGCGACCAGTGACACAACGCCTGGTCCTTGCAAAACCGCGCCTTCGCCCGTTCCCTGGCCTCGTCCTCGTCGGCGGCATCGATCTCGAGCGTGCCCTGGCAGACCTCGATCTGCCGGCCGTACTCCCCGAGCACGTCCTTCATGAACCTGACGACATAAGTGGACATGGCACCTCCTGCTGCCCCGGCAGCACTCTAATCCCATTTAGCCCGGATACGGGAGTGAGATTTTGACCGGGATCAAAGCCGGCAACGGTTCCCGCTGCCGATCCAGGCGTCGGTTCGATCCGTCAGCCGCCCCGCCCTGCCCAGAGCCTGCGAAAGGCGCGCGATACGGGGCGCACGGGCCGACATCAACCATTACGTCGTGATATCGAGCAGCGACTCTGTCGTCTCGGCGTAGGCTTGAATGACCTTCGCATTGGCAATGAAGCTGTACTTCGCGGTCGCCAGTTCAACGAATTCGCTGGCGAGATCGACATTCGGCGCAGCGACCAGGCCGTCCTGGTTTGCGAAGGGAGCGCTTGGATCGGATTGTACGGTAAAGCTCGGCGAAACTGCCGACACGGTCGCGACCGTACCGCCCGGCGTCGAGCCGCTCGATTGAGAGACTTGATCGACTCGCAGCGGCACATAGGCGGCGGGAAACGTCGGAGCAATGCCCGCACCGGCCGATGTGCTCGATCCGCCTGATGCTGGCAGCGGGCCGGTCGTGTTGACGTTGGCGATATTGCTCGCGGCCACGTTCACGCGCAGGCTCGCCGCAGAAAGTCCGGATGTCGCAATCGAAAGTATGCTCATGCCCCCTGATCTACAGGACAAGTCATACGCGTTCATTCACCGCATCGGTAAAATCCGCCGCTTTCTGTTTTCAGCCTCGTAACCAACGATCGGAGCGCGATCAGACTTCGCGCTCCTACCCCGGCGTCACGCCGAACGCCTGCTTGAAGCGCTCAGCGTAGCGCGGCCAGACCTCGGGATTGATGATGCGCGGCGGGCGCTTGCCGTCGAGCGTCTCCAGCACCTGCTCGGCGGCGATGCGGCCCATGTTCTGGCGCGCCTCGGTCGTCACACCTGCGGTGTGCGGGCTCGCCAGCACGTTGTCGAACTGGAGCAGCGGATGCTCGGGCGGCGGCGGCTCCTTGGACCAGACGTCGAGACCGGCCCCCGCAATGCGCTTGTCGCGGAGAGCCTGGAGCAGCGCGTCCTCGTCGTGGATGAAGCCGCGCGCCGTGGTGATGAAATAGGCATGCGGCTGCATCAGCGCGAATTCGCGCACGCTGATCATGTTGCGGCTGCCCTTGTTGAGCGGGCAGGAGATCGAGACGAAATCGGCGCGGCGCAAGAGCTCGTCGAGCTCGACCTTCTCACCGCCCCGCTCGGCCATCACCTCAGCCGACAAATACGGGTCATAGGCCAGCACTTTCATGCCGAGCAGGCCCTTGCACAGCGCGGCGATGCGGCGGCCGACATTGCCGAGGCCGATGATGCCGACGGTCTTGTGCTCGACCTCGTTGCCGACGAGCTCGTTGCGGTTGACGTTGCGCTCGCGGCGCAACCGGCGGTCGGACTGGATGATGCGCTTGGACAGCGTCAGCATCATCGCCAGCGCATGCTCGGCGACCGAATGGGCGTTGCCGCCGGACTGGTTGACGACCACGACGCCCGCATCCGTGCAGGCCTCGACATCGACGGGATCGAAGCCCGCGCCATTGCTGGAGACGAGCAGCAGGTTCGGCGTCCGCTTCAGGAAGGCGGCATCGACATGGAAATGCGGAGCGAGCTCGTCGCGGGCGGCGCCGATCTGGTAGACATGGGCCGCGCTCAGGATCGGCGCGAAAAAGTCCTCGGGGCTTGCGTTCTCGATGCGATCGAGCCGGACGTCGGACCGCGCCTTCAGGATGTCGATATAGATCGGATTGGCCAAATAATTGGAGTAGACGACACGCTTGCTATTGACCGACATCACGACCCTTCCGGCTCTCCAGGGATCGGCCAAGGCCAGCGCGGCGCGCGCCCCCTCCGTGCTTCCTCCCACACTTTCTTTGCCCACATATGACATGGCGGTGCCGGCCTCGGCAGGCCGTCTGGCGCAGATCACGGTGCCGGCCCGGACATGTTGACAATCCCGCGGCCTGCGTCAAGTTCGGCAGATCGCCGCGACGGCCAGGACAATGGCAAGGATCAAGAAGCATGCGCGGCTGAAGGGAGAACGCAATGGCGATTGCGGAACAGGCGACACAGGGGTCCGGCGACAAAAGCTGGCACGGCATCGTCCTGCAAACCCTGAAGCGGAACGAGATCAGCCTGATCCCTTACGTGCCCGACCGCGTGCTGACGCCGCTGATCAAGAACCTGCATGCCGATCCCTTCTTCACCACCTTTGCCACCGCCCGCGAGGAGGAAGCCGTCGGCATCGTCTCGGGCGCCTGGATGGGCGGACGGCGCGGCGCGGTCCTGATGCAGACCTCGGGCTTTGCGACGCTCGCCAACGTGCTGGCCTCGCTCGCGGTGCCCTACCAGATTCCGCTGATCATGTTCGTCTCCGAACGCGGCACGCTCGGCGAGTTCAACTACGGCCAGTCGCTGGTCTGCCGCACCATGCGCCCGGTGCTGGATTCGCTGGCGCTGGAGCACCACACCATCACCCGGCTCGACGAGCTCGAATTCATCGCCGACCGCTCGATCAAGCAGGCCGTCACCACGCAGGCGCCGGTGGCGCTGATCCTCAACCCGCTGCTCACCGGCGGCAAGGTCTTCGACAAGTGAGGCCGGCCAAATGAGTTCAAACATGAACACGCGCAACACCAAGGTGATGAACCGCTTCGACGTGACCTCGCGCCTGATCGGAAAGCTGAAGCACGAGGAGGCCGTGATCGGCGGCATCGGCAACACCAATTTCGACCTCTGGGCCGCCGGCCACCGCCCGCAGAACTTTTACATGCTCGGCAGCATGGGGCTCGCCTTCCCGATCGCGCTCGGCGTCGCGCTGGCGCAGCCCGAGCGCCGTGTCTTCGCGCTCGAAGGCGACGGCTCGCTGCTGATGCAGCTCGGCGCGCTCTCCACGATTGCGATGTTGAGGCCGAAGAACCTGATCATGATCGTGATGGACAACGGCATCTACCAGATCACCGGCGCGCAGCCGACGCCGGCCGCCGGTGTGGCTGACATCGTCGCCATCGCCATCGGCTCGGGGCTCGCCAACAGCGCCTGGGCTGCCGACGAGGAGGATTTCGAGCGCCTGGTCGAGGAGGCCATGTTGGCCTCCGAGCCGAGCCTGATCGCGGTCCGCATCGACGACAAGCCCGGCGTCGGCACCACAAGGCGCGATCCCGTGCAGATCCGGGAGCGTTTCATGCACGGCCTCGGCGTGCGCGAGCCACTTTAACGTTTCGTCATTAACTACACGACGATCTGATCCGCAGCCCGCGGCAGGCCCGCAAAATCCGTGCTAAGCGGTGCGGATGTCCATTTTGGTTCGTGCCTTTGCCTGGCTGCTCGCCGCCGCCGTTACCTTCGCAACCCTCGGTCCGCCCGGCCTGCGTCCCCATTCCGACCTCGGCCAGGACGGCGAGCATGCGCTCGCCTTCATCCTGGTCGGGCTGGCGTTCGGCCTCGCCTATCGGAAGCGACGCCTGGCAGCGGCGGCCGTCTCGGTCATCCTGATCGGCCTGCTCGAGCTGATGCAGTTCTGGGCGCCGGGGCGCCATGCACGGCTGGAGGATTTTCTGGTCGATGCCGCCACGGCCTGCGCCGGCTTTGCGCTCGCAGCCGCAGCCGATTGGGTCATGACACGCCTACGCGCGAGCGTATCCGTCGCAAGCGAAGGCCCCGCGGAGTGACGCTCCGCAGGGCCCGTTTTCACTCGACGCCTATGATCAGTCGATGATCTTGACGACGCGACGCGTGCGCGGCTCGACGATCACGCGGCGGTCGTTCACGACCGCATAGCGGTACTCGGTGTAGTTCGGCACGGGACGCAGCACCACGGTCGGGGGCAGCGGCTCGCCGACCACGACGCGCTCGTGGATCACGACGGAGTCATCGCGCGGAATTCCGCCCAGGATCGCATTCGGGATCTCCAGGCCGGCGCCGACGGCCGCACCGACGGTGCCGCCGACCATCGCTCCGACCGGGCCACCGATATCGCCGCCCGCGCGTGCGCCGCTCCTGGCGCCTTCCTCGGTCGTCGACTGGGCAAAGGCTGCACTTGACGCCAGCAGCGACGCGGCAGCCAACGAAATCGCAAGACGAGTCTTCATGTTCACACCCTCCAGTGTTTGTCGTGCGCCTTCAACCGCGGGAACGGAGCATTGTTCCGGTTCCCGCGCGACGAAAGACACGCCAAATCTGGAGAGTGTTACTGCGTAACACTTACGCCGCGACGATCTCGTGCCCCGCCATCAGTTCCAGCGCGCGCACCATCGCCGAATGATCCCAGCCCTTGCCGCCATGCGCGGTGCAGGACGAGAACAATTGCTGCGCCACCGCCGTGCTCGGCAGCGACAGGCCGAGCGCGCGCGCGCCTTCGAGCGCGAGATTGAGATCCTTCTGGTGCAGCTCGATGCGGAAGCCGGGATCGAAATTGCGCTTCACCATGCGCTCGCCATGCACTTCGAGAATCCGCGACGACGCAAAGCCGCCCATCAGCGCCTTGCGCACCAGCGCGGGGTTCGCGCCGGCCTTGGATGCGAACAGCAGCGCTTCGCTCACCGCCTCGATCGTCAGCGCGACGATGATCTGGTTGGCGACCTTCGTGGTCTGGCCGTCGCCATTGGCGCCGACATGCGTGACGTTTTTGCCCATCCTGTCGAAGATCGGCTTCATGGTGCCAAAGGCGCGCTCGGGGCCGCCGACCATGATGGTGAGGCTCGCCGCCTTGGCGCCGACCTCCCCGCCCGACACCGGCGCGTCGAGATATTCCGCGCCCAGCGCCTCGATCTTCCTGGCAAACTCCTTCGTCGCCAGCGGCGAGATCGAGCTCATGTCGACGACGATCTTGCCCTTGGAGATGCCGCTCGCGACGCCGTCCTTGCCGAACAGCACGGCCTCCACATGCGGCGTATCCGGCACCATGATGATGACGGCATCCGCCGCCTCCGCGACCTCCTTGCCCGACTTGCAGGCAACGCCGCCCGCCGCGATCAGCTCGGGCGACACCGGCGCAACGTCATGCAGGAGCACGCGATGGCCCGCGGCCAGAAGATGGCCGGCCATCGGCCGTCCCATGGTGCCAAGTCCGATAAAGCCGATGTCGATCATGTCCAAATTTCCTCAGGTCTCGAAGGTTTGCGCCGCGTGCCAGGACAGGCCTTCCAGCGTCGTCGTGCGCGGCTTGTATTCGCAGCCGATCCAGCCGCGATAGCCGATCGCGTCGAGATGGCGGAACAGGAAGGGATAGTTGATCTCGCCGGTGCCCGGCTCGTGACGGCCGGGATTGTCGGCAAGCTGGATGTGGGCGATCTGGGGGAGATATTCCTGCATGGTGCGGGCGAGATCGCCTTCCATGATCTGCATGTGGTAGATGTCGTACTGGATGAACAAATTGTTCGACCGCACTTCCGAGATGAGCTGCACCGCCTGCTCGGTGCCGTTGAGATGGAAGCCGGGAATGTCGAGCGTGTTGATCGGCTCGACCAGCAGCTTGATGTTCTCCCGCGCCAGCGTCGAGGCGGCAAAGCGCAAATTGCCGACCAGCGTCTCGTTGAGCTCGCGCGGATCGGCATTATCGGGTGCGATGCCGACGAGACAGTTGAGCTGCTCGCAATCGAGCGCCTTGGCATAGTCGATGGCGCGGAACACGCCGTCGCGGAATTCGCTGACGCGATCGGGCAGGATCGCAATGCCGCGCTCGCCCGCTGCCCAATTGCCGGCGGGGAGATTATGCAGCACCTGCGTCAACCCGTGGGCCTCCAGCTGCTCGCGGAGCTGCGCCTTGTCGAAATCATAGGGAAACAGATACTCGACCCCGGCAAAGCCCGCCGCCTTCGCCGCGGCGAAGCGGTCGAGGAACGGCATCTCGTTGAAGAGCATGGTGAGGTTGGCGGCAAACTTCGGCATGATGCTGTCCCCCTATTCCGCCGGCTGCAACACGCGCGTGCTTCCGACCTCGTCGAGCGGCAGATCCAGAACCTCCTCGAACTCGACGATGTTGTCGATCTCCGTGCCCATCGCGATGTTGGTGACGCGTTCGAGGATGAACTCGACCACCACGGGCACGCGGTGCTTCGCCATCAGCTCGCGCGCCGTCGCGAACGCGGCCTGCGAGTCCTTGGGATCGGTGACGCGGATCGCCTTGCAACCGAGGCCTTCGGCGACAGCAACATGGTCGACACCGTAGCCGCCGAGCTCGGGCGCGTTGATGTTCTCGAAGGAGAGTTGGACGTGGTAATCCATGTCGAAGCCGCGCTGGGCCTGACGGATCAGGCCGAGATAGGAATTGTTCACGACGACGTGGATGTAGGGCAGGTTGAACTGCGCGCCGACCGCGAGCTCCTCGATCAGGAACTGGAAGTCGTAGTCGCCCGACAGCGCGACGATGTCGCGATCAGGGCACGCCGCGCGCACGCCGAGCGCCGCGGGCAGTGTCCAGCCCAGCGGCCCGGCCTGCCCCGCATTGATCCAGTTGCGCGGCTTGTAGACGCCGAGGAACTGCGCGCCCGCGATCTGCGACAGGCCGATCACGGTGACATAGGTGGTGTCACGGCCAAAGGCCTTGTTCATCTCCTCATAGACGCGCTGCGGCTTGATCGGGACGTTGTCGAAATGGCTCTTGCGCAGCATCGAGCGCTTGCGATCGCGGCAGGCCGCAGGCCACGCCTGGCGCTCGCGGAGCCTACCCGACCGGCGCCACTCCCTGGCAACAGTGACGAAGAGCTCGAGCGCGGCCTTGGCGTCCGAGACGATGCCGAGATCGGGATTGAACACGCGCCCGATCTGCGTCGGCTCGATGTCGACATGCACGAAGGTGCGGCCCTTGGTATAGGTCTCGACCGAGCCGGTGTGCCGGTTGGCCCAGCGGTTTCCGATGCCGAGCACGAAATCGGATTCGAGCATCGTGGCGTTGCCGTAGCGGTGGCTGGTCTGAAGGCCGACCATGCCGGCCATCAGCACGTGATCATCGGGGATCGCACCCCAGCCCATCAGTGTCGGCACGACGGGCACATTGGCAATCTCGGCGAATTCGACGAGCAGATCGGAGGCGTCGGCGTTGATGACGCCGCCACCCGCCACGATCAGCGGCCGCTCGGCCGCATTGAGCATCTCCAGCGCCTTCTCGACCTGCTTGCGCGTCGCGGCCGGCTTGTAGACCGGCAGCGGCTCATAGGTCTCGTCGTCGAACTCGATCTCGGCGAGTTGCACGTCGAGCGGCATGTCGATCAGAACCGGCCCCGGCCGCCCTGAGCGCATCACGTGAAACGCCTGGCTGAACACCCGCGGCACCAGCGCCGGCTCGCGCACGGTCACCGCCCATTTGGTCACGGGCTTTGCAATCGACTCGATGTCGACGGCCTGAAAGTCCTCCTTGTAGAGCCGCGCGCGCGGCGCCTGCCCGGTGATGCAGAGGATCGGAATGGAATCGGCGATCGCCGAATAGAGCCCGGTGATCATGTCGGTGCCGGCCGGCCCCGACGTGCCGATGCAGACCCCGATATTGCCGGCCTTCGCCCGCGTATAGCCCTCGGCCATGTGCGAGGCGCCCTCGACATGCCGCGCCAGGATATGACGGATCGAGCCGCGCTTCTTCAGCGCCGAATAAAGCGGATTGATCGCCGCCCCGGGAACACCGAAGGCGGTCGAGATGCCTTCCTTCTCCAGAATTCGCACGGCCGCATCGATAGCTCGCATCTTCGCCATATCGGACCTCGCCTAGGTTGCGTCAGCGAGCGAGATCATCGGGTGCTCAGAAGCCGATCTCAACGAGATCGGTTTTATTTTCCACGATGCGGCAGCCGTGGAAAAATCGTGGGCGTCTCAAGCAGTTAGATCGAGATATCGGTGAAAGCGATCACTCGAACAGCGGCGCCAGCTCCATCTGCGGCACCAGCACGAGGCCCTTGTCGGTGATGCGAATTTCCGGAATGACCGATAGCGGAATCAGATTGAAGCCCATGTAGGGGATGGTGCAGCCGGCTTCCGCCCATTCCTTCTTCAGCACCTTGACCTCTTCGGCCACCTCCGTGACGCGCTTGTCGGACAGGAGTCCCGCGATCGGCAACGGCACCAGCGCCCTCACCTTGCCGTCGGCGACGACGCAGACGGCGCCCTGGTGCTCCTTGATCGCCGCGATCGCGACCTGCATATCGCCCTCGTTGGTTCCGGCAACGATGATGTTGTGGCTGTCGTGCCCGACGCTGGAGGCGACCGCGCCGCGCTTCAGGCCAAAATCCTTCAGCAGGCCATAGGCGACATTGCCGGCCGATTTGCCGTGGCGCTCGACCACCGTGACGAAGCACAGGCCGTAGCGCGCGAACAGCGACGGCCAGTCCTTGGCCGGTTCGATTCCGACCTTCTCATGGATCAGCGTGATGCCGGGCAGCGCGGTCTTGATGGCGTTGACGGTGCAGGCCTTGGCCGGCAGCTCCGGCGTCAGCTTCATCTTCTCGGGCAGCTTCACGGTCGCATAGGCCGCCTTCGGATATTGGTAGCGCTGCGACAGCGCCTGATCGAGACGCGGCGTGATCTTGCGATCCTCCACCACGAGCTCGCCGCCATACCAGGTGCATTGCGGCTTGAGCTGATCGTCCATCAGCACGAGATCGGCGCGGCGGCCGCCGCCGAGCCCGCCGATATCGCCCTCCATGCCGAAGCGCGTCGCGCCGTGCAGCGAGCCCATTGACCAGGCCTGCTCCGGCGACATCCCGGCCTTCACCGCTTCGCGCACCACCCAGTCGAGGCCGAACAACAGGAGATCGTCGGCGTCGCGATCGTCGGTGCACACGGCGGTGCGCTTATGCGAGGCGCCGAGCTCGGTGATCGTCCGGATCGCCTGCGGCAGCGAGTGCCAGGGCGTCGTCGGCGGGCCGCCGCGCAGGAACACCCAGACGCCGGCGTCGAGCAGATCGTCGGCGATGTCGCGGTCGATGGCCTCATGGGTGTCGGTGACGCCGGACGCCGCATAGGCCGCGACGAATTCGCGGCCGTAGACGTGGCCGGACACCGGGCGCCCGCGCTTCAAGGCGGCGGCTAGGATCGCGTGGCTGCGCTCGTCGCCCATCGTCACTGGTACAAAGTCCATCTTCTCGCCGAGCGCCACCGCCTCGGGCCAACGGTCGAACAGGCCGGCGATCTTGTCGGGCGTGAGGTCGCCGCCCGCGGTCTCAAGCTCCGCCGACGTGGCCGGGACGGTCGACGGCACCGTCAGGAAGATCGAGAGCGGCGCCTCGCGCGCGTCCTCCAGCATCGCCTCGACGCCGGCGACATCCATGACGTTGCCGATCTCGTGGCTGTCGCAGAAGATCGTGGTGGTGCCGTTGAGGAGTGCGGCCTCGGCATAGGCGCAGGCTGTCACCATCGAGGATTCGATGTGGATATGCGGATCGACCAGCCCAGGCGCGATGATGCCGCCGGCCGCGTCGTAGGTCGCGACGCCGCTCCACGCCTTCTTGGCTGTTCCGACCGGCTTGACCGCGGCGACACGGCCGCCCGTAATCCAGACCTCGCGGTTCGCGTGGATGCGCTCCGAATAGGTCGACAGCACCCGGGCCCCCGTGACGACGAGATCCGGGGCGACGCGCGCGGAGGCGACATCGGCCAGACGCCGGGTCATCGCGTGCAGGGGCGAGACGGTAAAGCGGGTAAGTCTGGTCATCGGGACCCTCGCGTGGCGTTACGGCCCAGCGATGGTTACGCCCCGCGCCATAGCGGGCAAGCGCAAATATAACGGCAGGCCCTGCTTACGCCTTAGGCGCCGAGCCGCTTGCCGCCCCCGCCCTTGCAGGTCTGCGCGGGTTCCGCCTTCTCGGCGGTGCTGCGGCAGCGGGCTTGACCCGAATCCGCATCGACCGGCCCTTTGACTCGTCGATCTCGAACGAGTTCGTCTTTCGCACGAGATCGCTCAGCTTGCGGAACCCGAACGTTCTCGGATCGAAATCGGATGCCAGATTGGCGAGCTGCCGCCCGACTTCCCCGAGCGCGACCCAGCCGTCCTCGCTCTCCATCTGGGTGATGACCTTCTTGATGATGGGGGTCGCGGCATCAGGCGGCTGAAGCGATGTCGATCTTGAGGCGGCGTCCTGGGTGGTCGCCGGGGCGGCAAGCAGGTTCTCGGTGTAGACGAACCTCCGGCAGGCCTGCCTGAAGCTTTCCGGCGTCTTCTGCTCGCCGAACCCGAACACATCGACGCCCTGCTCCCGGATGCGGGCGGCCAGACGGGTAAAGTCGCTGTCTGAAGACACCAGGCAGAAACCGTCGAACCGGCCGCTGTGAAGCAGGTCCATGGCGTCGATGACCAGGGTTATGTCGGACGCGTTCTTTCCCGTCGTATAGGCGAATTGCTGCTGCGGGATGATGGCGTGCTTCGACAGGATGTCGGCCCAGCCCCTCGATCGCGCATTGGAGAAATCGCCATAGATGCGGCGAACGCTGGCCTCGCCGATCTTGGCAATCTCCTCGAACAGGCCATCCGCGATCTTTGCGGAGGCATTATCGGCATCGATCAGGACGGCGAGACGGGGCGAGCGAAGTTCCGACGGCATGGCGTTTCCTCAACGGGATGGACGCAGCATTCAAGGACGCGCGCGCCGGGACGGCTAGTCCTCGTTCGCCTTGAAGCGCCCCATCCCCTTCAGCACGAATGGGGCCAGCAGCGCAACCAGCGCGATGCCGAGCAGCGTGGCCGAGATCGGGCTCTGGAGCAGCGTCATGGGATCGCCGAGGCTGATCGCGAGCGCCCTGCGCAACTGGCTCTCGGCGATCGGGCCGAGGATCAGGCCGACGACGACAGGCGCGATCGGAAAATCAAACCGGCGCATCAGGAAGCCGAGCACGCCGAAGCCGGCCAGCATCGACAATTCAACCACCGACGGCTTTGCGGCGATGGTGCCCATGGTCGCGAAGACGAGGATGCCGGCATAGAGCCAGGGCTGCGGGATCGCGAGCAGCCGCACCCACAGGCCGACCAGCGGCAAATTTAGCACCAGCAGCATGCAATTGGCGATGAAGAGACTCGCGATCAGGCCCCACACGAGGTCAGGCCGCTCGGCGAACAGCAGCGGCCCCGGGTTGAGGCCGTATTGCTGGAAGCCCGCCAGCATCATCGCGGCCGTCGCCGAGGTCGGCAATCCCAGCGTCAAGAGCGGTACCAGCGTTCCGGCGGCCGAAGCATTGTTGGCGGCCTCCGGTCCCGCGACGCCTTCGATCGCACCCTTGCCGAATTCTTCCGGGTACTTTGTCAGCCGTTTCTCGGTCGAATAGGACAGGAAGGTCGGGATCTCCGCGCCGCCCGCGGGCAGCGCGCCGATCGGGAAGCCGAACATGGTGCCGCGCAGCCACGGCTTCCACGACCGCTTCCAGTCTTCCTTTGTCATCCACAGCGAGCCGCGCACCGGCTCGAGCTTCTCCTCGGTGTGGTGGCGGCGCGATGCGACATAGAGCGCTTCACCGAGTGCGAACAGACCGACCGCAAGCGTCGTCACCTCGACACCGTCGAGCAGCTCGGGGACGCCGAACGCAAGCCGCGCCTGACCGGTCAGCTTGTCGATGCCGACGAGGCCCAGCGTCAGGCCGATGAACAGGCTGGTCAGGCCGCGGATCGGGGAATCGCCGAAGGTCGCCGACACCGTGATGAAGGCGACGCACATCAGCGCGAAATAATCCTCGGGGCCGAAGCGCACGGCGAAATCGACCAGCCACGGTGCGAGAAAGGCGAGCCCGATCGTGGCGATGGTTCCGGCGACGAAGGAGCCGATCGCGGAGGTCGCGAGCGCCGGCCCGCCGCGGCCGGCCTTGGCCATCTTGTTGCCTTCGAGCGCGGTCGCCATCGACGCGCTCTCGCCGGGCGTGTTGATCAGGATCGCGGTGGTCGACCCGCCATACATGCCGCCATAATAGATGCCGGCAAACATGATCAGCGAGCCGCCGGGATCGAGCTTGTAGGTGACAGGCAGCAGCAGCGCGACCGTCAGCGCAGGGCCGATGCCGGGCAGCACGCCCACGGCCGTGCCGAGGAACACGCCGATCAAAGCATAGAGCAGGTTCATCGGCTGGACGGCGACCGCCATGCCATGCGCCAGCGCGGCGAAGGTGTCCATCACAGCAGTCGCTCCAGGGGGCCGGCAGGAAGGCTCAGCGTCAACAGCCGGTCGAACGCGAGATAAATGAGGGTCGACATCACGAGAGCGATGACGGAATCGACAAGGACGGCTCGGCGTCCGAATGCCGCCGACGTCGTGACGAACAGCGCCGACGTCGCCAGGATGAAGCCGCCGCCGAAGCCGATGATGGCGATCAGGAGCGCAAGGCCGACGAGGAATAAGACCACAGGCACGGGATCGGCGCTCTCACGCGCCGGCAGATTGCCGCGCAGCGCGTCGATGAGATTGCCGATCGCGAGCAGCGCGAGGCCGGTGGCGATCACAACCGGCATCGCCTCCGGCCCCATCCCGTACATCGCGGTGGATTGCAGGCCGCGCGCATCCCAGACCAGCACCGCAGCGAGCACTGCGAGCAATGCAGCGATGACGATGCCGGCGCGATCGACGCGCCGCGGCGGCTGGGCCGGATCGCCTGAGGTCATGACTTGACCAGGCCGACCGATTTCAGCACGTCGGTGACGCGGACCGTTTCCTTCTTCAGGAAGTCGGCGAAGGCATCGCCGCCGAGATAGGCGTCCTCCCAGCCCTTCTGCTTGAGGATCTCCTTCCAGGCGTCGGACTTCACCATCTTCTCGATCGCATCGCTCAGCGTCTTGCGCTGCTCCGGGGTAATGCCGGGAGGCGCGACCACCGAACGCCAATTGGCGATCACGAGGTCGATGCCCTGCTCCCTGAAGGTCGGGATGTCGCTGCCTGCGATGCGCTTCTCCGAGGTCACGCCGATCGCGCGCAGCTTGCCGGACTTGATCTGCCCTTCATATTCGCTCATCCCCGAAATGCCCGCGGTGACCTTGCCGCCGAGGATCGCCGCCAGAGACTCGCCGCCGCCGGAGAACGGGATGTAGTTGATCTTCTTCGCATCGGCGCCGACGGCGCCGGCGAACAATGCCGCCATCACATGGTCGACGCCGCCGGCCGAGCCGCCGGCGAAGGTCACCTTGGCGATATCGGCCTTCACCGCGGCGGCCAGATCCTGCGCCGTCTTGATCGGCGAGTTCGCCGGCACCACGATCACCTGGATTTCCTCGGTGAGGCGCGCGATCGGCGTCACCTGCTCGAGCGTCACCGGCGACTTGTTCATGGCGAGCGCGCCGACCATGACGAAGCCGTTGACCATCAGCTGGTTGCCGTCGCCCTTGGCGCCGTTGACGAACTGCGCGATGCCGACGCTGCCGCCGGCGCCGGGGACGTTGGTGACCTGCACGCTGCGCGCGACGCCCGCGGCGACCAGCGCCTGCTGCATCGAGCGTGCGGTCTGGTCCCAGCCCCCGCCCGGTGCCGCCGGCGCCATCAGCTTGAGCTCGAGCTGCTGGGCGAAGGCAGGCGTGGCTGCCGCAAGGGTCAGCGCGACGGCTGCGCCGACAAGGCGCGCGGGATATCGAAACATGAGGGCATTCTCCAGGCTCGTGCGGACGTTGCTGATCAGCTGCCGCATTGTGTCGTTTGGTCGCATATCAGCCAAAACGGCCGATGCTGTCCAGCGACGGCACCCGTATTCAGCGGGAATTCGGCATCACCCCGCCGAGCGCGACCGTCAGCTCACCGGCGACATCGCGCACAATTTGCCCGATTTCCGGCAACCTGTCGTCGGTCAGACGGCTGGTCATGCCGGAGACGGAGATCGCCGCCAGCGGCTCGGCGCAGTCGTTGTAGACGACTGCGGCAATACAGCGCAGGCCCATGCAGGCCTCTTCGTCATCGATCGCAAAGCCCTGTTTACGGATCTTTTCGAGCTCCTTGAACAGGTCGCTCGGCCGCACGATCGATTTCTCGGTCAGGCGGGGCATGCCGTGATGGCGGATGACGGCACCGACGTCCTCGTCCGAATAGGTCGCGAGCACCGCCTTGCCGACGCCCGATGTCACCATGGCGACGCGGCCGCCGACCTGGGTCAGCGAGCGCATGATCTCGCGGCTCTCCATGCGGGTCAGCACGATGATGAACTCGTCGTCGACGACGGCGAGATTGGCGGTCTCGCGGGTGAGATCGCGCAGCTTGCGCAAATAGGGAATGGCCTGTGTGGAGAAATTGCGCCGCCGGGCAAAGCTGGCGCCCACCGTGAAGCTGCGCACGCCGACATGCCATTTGGATTCGGCGCGGTCGAACTGAACGAAGCGGCGGCTTTCGAGCGTTGCCAGCAGGCGGTGCACGGTAGAGGCCGACAGGCCGGTGCGCACGGCGAGGTCGCTGAGGCGATAGCCTTCGTCGTCTTCGGCCAGCGTTTCGAGGATCGACAGCGCGCGGTCGACGGACTGCACGCCGCCGTCGCGTGCGTCATGGTCGGCCTCCGAAGGAGGTCGAGGCTCGAGCGATTTGCGCCGGATCACGTTCTTGCTCATCGCGACCTGCCGCTTGTGCATCCGTCATTCCGGGATGGTGCGCCGGGACTGCGCGCAGCGCGGGCCTGGCGTACCAGACCCGGAATCTCGAGATCCCGGGTTCGATGCTTCGGGCCGCGCTTGCGCGGTCCCGTCGCATCGCCCCGGGATGACGTGAGAGATAACGCTCAGAGCAGCCCTGCCCCGCGCGCCCACTTGTACTTGGCACCCAACACCTCGACCGGAAGCTCGGTCGAATAGGCGTAGGCCGGGATGCCGTTCTGGTAGAGATATTCGGCGGCTTCCTCGACCTCGACGTCGCCGGCGAGCGAGGCCACGATCGGCTTCACGAAGCCCTTGGCCTCCATCTCCTTCTTCACCTCGACCATGTTGCGGGCGAACACCATCGGCGGCGTGACGATGGTGTGCCAGTAGCCGAGGATCAGCGAATGGATGCGCTCGTCCGACAGGCCGAGCTTCACCGTGTTGACGTAGGTGATCGGCGGCTCGCCACCGGTGATATCCACAGGATTTCCGGCAGCGCCAAACGGCGGGATGAACTTGCGGAAGGCCGCGTCCAGATCCGGCGGCATCGACATCAGCGACAGGCCGTTGTCGACGCAGGAGTCCGACAGCAGCACGCCCGAGCCGCCCGCACCGGTGATGATCAGCACGTTCTCGCCCTTCGGCGTCGGCAGCACCGGCACGCCGCGGGCGAATTCGAGCAGCTGCCGCAAGCTGCGGGCGCGGATCACGCCGGACTGCGCCAGGACGTCCTCGTAGATCTTGTCGTTGCCGGCGAGCGCGCCGGTGTGCGAGGACGCCGCCTTGGCGCCGGCCGAGGTGCGGCCGGCCTTGAGCACGACGACCGGCTTCTTCTTGGAGACGCGCTTGGCGGCTTCCGCGAAGGCGCGGCCGTCCTTGAGGTCCTCGCAGTGCTGCGCGATCAGATTGGTGTTGGGATCCTGCTCGAAGAAGGCGAGCAGATCGTCCTCGTCGATGTCGGACTTGTTGCCGAGGCCGACGATCGCCGAGACGCCCATCTTGGCCGAGCGCGAGAAGCCGATGATGGCCATGCCGATGCCGCCCGACTGCGACGACAGCGCCGCGTGGCCCTTGACGTCATAGGCGGTGCAGAACGTCGCGCAGAGGTTGGCGGGCGTATAGTAGAAGCCGTAGATGTTCGGCCCCATCAGGCGGATGTCGTACTTCTTGCCGACCTCGACGATCTCGGCCTGGAGCTCCGGCGCGCCGGCCTCCGCAAAGCCCGACGGGATCAGCACCGCGCCCGGGATCTTCTTCTCGCCGCATTCGGTGAGGGCAGCTGCCACGAACTTCGCGGGAATCGCGAACACTGCGGTGTCGATCACACCCGGCACGTCCTTGACGCTCTTGTAGGCCTTGTAGCCGAGGATCTCGGCGGCCTTGGGATGGATCGGATAGATGTCGCCCTTGTAGCCGCCGTTGATGAGGTTCTTCATCACGGAGTTGCCGATCTTCCCGTCCTCGGCGGAGGCGCCGACCACGGCGACCGCCTTCGGCTGCATGATGCGGCTCATCGCCGCGACGATCTCCTCGGTCGGGCGCGGCTTCGGCTTGGGCTTGTAGGCGAAGTCGACGACGATGCGGACGTCGGCCGCGATCGCGCTCTTCGCTGTCGCGAACACCGGATTGAGGTCGAGCTCGACGATTTCGGGGAAATCGGTGACGAGCTGCGAGACCTTGACGATGACGTCGGCCAGCGCCGTGCGGTTGACCGGCTCGCCGCCGCGCACGCCCTTCAGGATCTCATGGGCCTGGATGCCGTCGAGCATCGACAGCGCGTCTTCCCTGGTCGCGGGCGCGAGGCGGAAGGTGATGTCCTTCAGCACTTCGACCAGCACGCCGCCGAGGCCGAAGGCGACCAGCTTGCCGAACGAGCCGTCGGTGATCGAGCCGACGATGACCTCGGTGCCGCCGGCCAGCATCTGCTGCACCTGGACGCCCTCGATCTTGGCGTCGGCCTTGTACTTCCTGGCGTTGCCGAGAATGGTCTCATAGGCCTTCTCGGCATCCTCGGCCGTCTTGAGGCCGACGATGACGCCGCCGGCTTCGGTCTTGTGGAGAATGTCCGGCGAGACGATCTTCATCACCACCGGGAAGCCCATCGAGGACGCCATCTTGCCGGCCTCGCCCGCCGACTTCGCCACGCCCTCCTTCGGCACCGGAATGCCGTAGGCGTCGCAGACCAGCTTGCCTTCCGGCGCCGTCAGGCTGGTGCGGTTGTCCGCCTTGACCTGGTCGAGCACCTTGCGGACGGCATCTTTGGAATTGGACATGTGGCTTCTCCCTTGACCTAGTTCGTTCTTTGCAAAGCGCGCGCGTGTTGCGGCTGCCCGTGATGCTTGCCATTCGCCGCGCTCTGTTCCATCCGGCGGAACGGAGTGGCATAAAGCCCTGAGATTACTCCGCCGGCTTGGATCAAAAATGGCTGGCGATGGCATTTGGTATGCCAGAAGCCAATTTGTCAAGCTGCGGCACCGCCTAGAATGCCGCAAAAAATAGGCAGCTTGACATTCTGGCATGTGGTATGCCAAAAACTTTCCCGTTAATAATCCTGTAAAAGACGACTCCCACTGGAGGAGATTCGTCGTGTCCCTACGGAAACCAACCAAGGCGTTGCCGAACATGGCCGAGGCAGATATCGCAATCGTTCGTATTGCCCCGGAGAGCAGCTTCAAGAACAAGGCGTATGACGCCTTGAAGGAAGCCATCCTCAAGATGGACATCTACTCGACGCCCGAGCCGGTGATGCTCGACGAGCGCGCACTGTCCGAGCGCCTGGGTGTCAGTCGCACGCCGATCCGCGAAGCGATCGCGATGCTCGAGCAGGACGGTTTCGTGAAAACCGTTCCGCGCCGGGGCATCATGGTGGTGCGCCGGACCAAGAGCGAGATCGTCGACATGATCCGCGCCTGGGCGGCACTGGAGAGCATGGCGGCCCGCCTCATCACCACCACCGCGCGCAAGAAGGACATCACGGCGCTGCGCGACTACTTCAAGGACTTCGGCAAGGACCGCCTGCCCGAAGATCACGTCGAGGAATATTCGCGCGCCAACATCGCCTTCCACCAGGCGCTGATCTCGCTGTCGGAATCCCCCGTGCTGGTCGATCTCACCAACGACCTCCTGCTGCACGTGCGCGGCTACCGGCAACTGACCATCGGACGCAAGGACCGCACCGCGACCTCGCTGCCCGAGCATCTCGGCATGATCGAAGCACTGGAAGCGCGCGACACCGAGCTCGCCGAGAAGCGCGCTCGCGACCACACCCTTGGCCTTGCCGCTTACGTCGAAGCGCACGGTCAGGAACTCTTTACCTAGCAACGTTCACCAGAAGGGCGAAACATTCGCCCCAGTATTGAGACCAGGGAGACAAGGCCCATGCTGAACACCGCGACCAAGTCCGAAGCACCGGGCACCGAGCAGGAATTGACGGATGGCTTCCATCTCGTCATCGACGCGCTCAAGCTGAACGGCATCAACACCATCTATAATGTGCCGGGCATCCCGATCACGGACTTGGGCCGCATGGCGCAGGCCGCCGGCATTCGCGTGATCTCCTTCCGCCACGAGCAGAACGCCGGCTATGCCGCAGGCATTGCCGGTTACCTCACCAAGAAGCCCGGCGTCTGCCTCACCGTCTCCGCGCCCGGCTTCCTCAACGGTCTCACCGCGCTCGCGCACGCCACCACCAACTGCTACCCGATGATCCTGGTCTCGGGCTCCTCGGAGCGCGAGATCGTCGACCTCCAGCAGGGCGACTACGAGGAAATGGACCAGCTCGCGATCGCCAAGCCGCTGTGCAAGGCGGCCTATCGCGTGCTGCACGCCCAGGACATCGGCATCGGTTTCGCCCGCGCCATCCGCGCCGCCGTCTCGGGCCGTCCGGGCGGCGTCTATCTCGACCTGCCGGCCAAGCTGTTCGGCCAGGTGATGAACGCCGAGGCCGGCCAGAAGTCGCTGGTCAAGGTGATCGACGCGGCACCCGCGCAGATCCCCTCGCCTGCGTCGGTGAAGCGCGCACTCGACGTGCTCAAGAGCGCAAAGCGGCCGCTCATCATCCTCGGCAAGGGCGCGGCCTACGCGCAGGCCGATGAGGAGATCAAGAGCTTCGTCGAGAAGAGCGGCGTGCCGTTCCTGCCGATGAGCATGGCCAAGGGCCTCCTGCCCGACACGCATCCGCAATGCGCCGGCGCGGCCCGCTCGACGGTGCTGAAGGACTCCGACGTCGTCATGCTGATCGGCGCGCGGCTGAACTGGCTGCTCTCGCACGGCAAGGGCAAGAGCTGGGGCGAAGCGCCCAAGAAATTCATCCAGGTCGACATCGAGCCGAGGGAAATGGACTCCAACGTCGAGATCGTCGCGCCCGTCGTCGGCGACATCGGCTCGGTCGTCTCGGCGTTCAACCAGGCGATGGGTGCGGGCTGGACCGCTCCGCCGGCCGACTGGACCAAGGCGATTTCGTCCAAGCGCGAAGAGAACGTCGCCAAGATGGCGCCGAAGCTCATGAACAACAAGTCGCCGATGGACTATCACGGCGCGCTCGGCGTGCTGAAGAACGTGATCAAGGACCATCCCGAGGCGATCCTCGTCAACGAAGGCGCCAACACGCTCGACCTCGCCCGCGGCGTCATCGACATGTACAAGCCGCGCAAGCGTCTCGACGTCGGCACCTGGGGCGTGATGGGCATCGGCATGGGCCAGGCGATCGCGGCCGCGCTCGAGACCGGCCATCCCGTGCTCGCGGTGGAAGGCGACTCGGCCTTTGGCTTCTCCGGCATGGAGGTCGAGACCATCTGCCGCTACAACCTCCCGATCTGCGTCGTCATCTTCAACAATGACGGCATCTATCGCGGCACCGACGTCAACAGCGTCAACGCGGATCCCGCGACGACCGTGTTCGTGAAGGGCGCGCGCTACGACAAGATGATGGAAGCCTTCGGCGGCGTCGGCGTGAATGCCACCTCGCCCGACGAGCTCAAGCGCGCCGTCAACGAGGCGATGGCTTCACGCAAGCCGACGCTCATCAACGCGGTGATCGATCCGGCCGCGGGCTCGGAGAGCGGCCGCATCGGCAACCTCAATCCGCAGAGCGTCCTTCAGAAGAAAAAGTAAGTCCTCCCCCTTCAACCCTTTATTCCCTGCGGGTGCAGGGGCAGACAGAGTAGACGGAGCAATACGATGACCAAAGCGCTCACGGGCGTTCGCATTCTCGACTTCACCCACGTCCAGTCCGGACCGACCTGCACGCAGTTGCTCGCCTGGTTCGGCGCCGACGTGATCAAGGTTGAACGCCCGGGCGTGGGTGACATCACCCGCGGCCAGTTGCAGGACATCCCGAACGTGGACAGCCTGTATTTCACCATGCTGAACCACAACAAGCGCTCGATCACGCTCGACACCAAGAACCCCAAGGGCAAGGAAGTCCTCACCGAGCTGATCAAGAAGTGCGACGTGCTGGTCGAAAACTTCGGCCCCGGCGTGCTCGACCGCATGGGCTTCCCCTGGGAGAAGATCCAGGCGATCAACCCGAAGATGATCGTCGCCTCGATCAAGGGCTTTGGTCCCGGGCCGTACGAGGACTGCAAGGTCTATGAGAACGTCGCGCAGTGCACCGGCGGCGCCGCCTCGACCACCGGCTTCCGCGACGGCCTGCCGCTCGTCACCGGCGCGCAGATCGGCGACAGCGGCACCGGCCTGCATCTGGCGCTCGGCATCGTCACCGCGCTCTACCAGCGCACGCATTCGGGCAAGGGCCAGCGCGTCACTGCCGCGATGCAGGACGGCGTGCTCAACCTCGCCCGCGTCAAGCTGCGCGACCAGCAGCGCCTCGCCCACGGTCCGCTCAAGGAATACAGCCAGTTCGGCGAAGGCATTCCGTTCGGCGATGCCGTGCCGCGCGCCGGCAACGATTCCGGCGGCGGCCAGCCCGGCCGCATCCTGAAGTGCAAGGGCTGGGAGACCGATCCCAACGCCTACCTCTATTTCATCACCCAGGCCCCGGTCTGGGAGAAGATCTGCGACGTGATCGGCGAACCCGGGTGGAAGACCCATCCCGACTACGCCAAGCCGCCGGCCCGGCTGTCGCGCCTCAACGAGATCTTCGCGCGCATCGAGCAGTGGACGATGACGAAGACGAAGTTCGAGGCGATGGAGATCCTCAACAAGGACGACATCCCCTGCGGCCCGATCCTGTCGATGAAGGAGATCATCGAGGACCAGTCGCTGCGCGCGACCGGCACCGTGGTCGAGGTCGATCACCCCACCCGCGGCAAGTACATCTCGGTCGGCAACCCGATCAAGCTGTCGGACTCCCCGAGCGACGTCGAGCGCTCCCCGCTGCTCGGCGAGCACACCGACGAGATTCTGCGCTCCGTGCTCGGCTTCTCGGATCACCAGGTCGCCGATATCCACAACTCCGGCGCGCTCGACCCGCCGCAGAAGCAGGCCGCGGAGTAAGCGGTTCGATCAGAGACACGAAAGGCCGCCGGTTTCGGCGGCCTTTTTGTTGGCGGCGAGAGGGACTGCATCCCGCAATCGGCACGCTTGCCGCGATGAACCAGCCGACGCCGAATTAAGAACTAGCCCCGAGGAACCAAGGCTGGCGCCGGCCGTTATTCTCTTTCGCCGGCGCGCTCTCGGAAATGCGAGCGAGCCGCCTCCACAGCGAGTGACCGAGCGCCTCGCAGAATACCTGCCCAACGCTGCAGAATTGTCCGCCTCCTCGTCCCGAGGGTGACAAGTCGATCCATCTCAGCTTGCGAGCGGGAGGCGTCGCGTCCGGCACTTGCCAGGACCACGCCCGTTGATCAAACGAGGTCGATATGTTGAGACAACAATCCTCTGATCGCGCCAAGCGTGAAGCCGACAAGGCGTTCAAGCCTGCCAACACGCACAAGCCGATGAACGACTATGCGAAGGACCAGCACTCCTTCAACGAGAACCGTGAGCGGTTGAAAGCGGAGCGGTTGGCCCGCGAGGCCAAGCCGGCCAAGCCGAGTGGTCGCTCCGACTAGAGGGCGGCATGAAGGGGCGCCTCACGATCGGCGCCCGCGCCTGGCCTATAGCATCGGCCTATAGCATCGAGAGCACGACGATCCCGTCTTCGAGTTCGCCGGAAGCCAGCCGTATCCGCGCGATACGCTCGAACTCCGTCCGGTACTTCTGGAGATAGCTGAAGGCCTGCTTCTGCGTCTGAAACGTGGTGGCAAGCCGGCACATCTGTCGACCCGCGCCAAGCGCGAGAAAAAAGGTGATAGTCCCACCGTTGTCCGGCTTGATCCTAGGCACGACCCGCACTCTTTGGCATGTGACCGGCCCTCCTGGAATGATCGTCGGCGCTATCGAACCCGACTATCGCGGCGATTTCCGCGCGCGCTTCTTCGGCACGGGCGGCGGCAACGACGCGCGAATATCTGCGTCGGCCGCTTCCTTGGCCTCCCGCAACTCGCGTAGCCGCGCCATGTTCTTGCGGAGTTCGGCAGACTGCCGTTCGGCATCTGCCATCGCCCGCGCGCCTTCTTCAGCCGCCAGGCGTTGGCGGTTGGAACGCGCGATACCTGCGGGCGAAGGTTCTGCCGACTTCCTGGCGCTCATCTTCCACCCTGCTTGGCAAACGGACAAAACCCGCTCAATCCAGGGATCGAGCGGGTCGCATGGCCGTTTCAGTACATCCGTGAAACGGCACTGGAGAGCTTAAGCCAGCGAGAGATTCTCAGCGCTGACCTTGCCCCGCATCTTGTCGGTCTTGGCCTCGAAGTTGACCTTTTGGCCCTCGGCGAGACCCGAAAGACCGGCCCGTTCGACCGCGCTGACGTGAACGAACACGTCATTGCCGCCGTCGTCGGGCTGAATGAATCCAAAGCCCTTCTGGCCGTTAAACCACTTCACTGTTCCTGTCGGCATTCTTCTTCTCCAAAGCGCGCATGCGCGTAACCCGCGTGACGCTCACGCAGAATCGATTCAATTCGTCGATGTCTCTGGAAAAAGGAGCCCGCGGGCGCATTCAACAAGGCACAGCGGCTGAACGAATGGCCACAAGCTATACCCCATCACGGTCAGTTACAAGGCTCGGGCCGGATTTAATTGCGCGCCGGCTCCGGCGGAACGTTTGAGGCTCGCGACACTTCCGGGCGAACAACGTGTCTTAGTAGACATACACGCCATGGGTTTGTGGTATGGTTCCTCATCACCGCCCGGCCCGTGGCTTTCATCGGTGATGAGAACGCCAGTTGCGCTCCCGCCCTATCCGAACAAGGGGAGCATTGCCATGGAACGGCGTCGCTTCAAACAGAGTCAAACTCTCAAACAGCGGCTCGTCAATGAGATCAGCCGTCTGCGCGACGAGGCCCGCTCACTCCCTCCCGGCCGGCGCCGCGAGATGCTGCTGCGAAGGGTGCGGCAGGACGAGACCACCATCCAGATCGAAGCGTGGCTCAGCTCTCCGGGCCTGAGGGCGCCGACGTAACACAACACGATCGGGCTTAGTGGTGGGAGAGAACGGCGTGTTTCACGGGGCGCGCTCCGCGCCCATCGGATTGACCGCTGATCTCTAGAGCCGCGCCGGGGGTACGATCCTGGCGAGCAGAGGCACGTTGGAGTGCCACAGCATGCAGTCGCGCGCCCGAGCGGGCTGGCCGGCAGCAAGTTCGGAAAGCTGCTGCCGTGAGAACACGTGCCGCTCGCAGAAGAACGGCCGCAGCGGCGTGCGCGAGAAGAAGTTGTAGAACAGCGCGCAGCGGTCACGCGCGATCGCCGGGCGCCCACGATGGTAGTGGCTGGCGACATCCGTGAAGATCACCGTGCCGGCCTTGCCGATGCAGGTCGTCACGTCGCCGCTTTGCAGCGTCGCGCCGAGCCTTTCCTCCAGCATTTCCTGCGTCAGGACAGGAAAGTTGGCACCGTCGAGCGTGTCGCTTCCCGGAAAGCGACGGTGCAGGATTTCGAGCGGGCCGGTATCGATGTCGACATCGTGCAGGTAGACGATCATCTTGACCATCCGCCGGTCCTCGAGATCGCGATGCCATCTGCGTGCCGCCACCTGCCTGCCGTCGGCGACGGTATAGAAGAAGTTCAGCGTGTCACATGCAGCAGGCAGGCCGAGATAGGTCTCGACGATGTCGAGGATGCGATCGTGGAGAGGCCAGCGGACGATATGCGGATGGCGCATCATGTCTTCGGCGCCGACCTGCACCGTATGTTCGCCACCGAACTCGCCCCTTCCGGCGCGGCGGGAATAGGCGTCCGCAATTCCGGTCGCCGATGTCAAAAGCGCGTCCGTGCCAGGCAGATCCAGCGCTTCGAGCGAGGTGATATAGACGCCGTTCCTTTCCAGCCCGGCGACGATTTCCGTGTCAAGCGGCGAGAGTTTGGGGAGGTACGGCCTGTGCGATGCGCGTGCCTTTTCGTAAGCCTTGTCCAATTTCCGGCTGATGGCCGGCATTCCAAGCAGTCTCGATGCCATCTCCGCCGGCAGGCCGCGGACCCGGCGCAAGGCCCGGTAACGCAGCGTTGTCTGCTTCATGTCGCAAGTCTCCTCGGTTACGATGGATGCACATCGAGATCGCCGCCGGCGCCGTACGCGGTCGGCAGGTGGCTACTCTCCGAGTAGAGCTAAAGTTCGGCTCGATCGTTTCGAAGTGTGAACGGAGCGCATCGAACGTGACTGCAAGCAAGAGACGCAGATGGCGCAAGGTCCAGGCGCGAACGCCATGTGGAGAGCGACGCCGGACGTGTTGAGCACGATCGCAGGCGTCCTTTGGTTCTCCGCGGCGCGCATGCAAGCAACGAGTTGAAAAGGATCGAGGTCAGGATGTCACTGTTGGGAAAGGCAGCCGTCGCGATGTGGTGGAACGTCCGCCCCGAGCAGCGCACGGAATTCGGCGACTGGCATTCGCACGAACACTTCCCGGAGCGGATGAGCATTGCCGGCTTCCGGCGCGGCTCGCGCTGGACCAGCACGACGGATGCGGAAGGCTTCTTCGTGCTCTACGAACTGGAGCAGTACGAAGTCCTCTCATCGCGCGGATATCTCGACCGCCTCAACGCGCCGACACCGTGGTCGACCAGGATGATGCCGCATCACCTCGGCATGGTCCGCAGCCAGTGCCGGATCGTCGCGAGCTTCGGCGGCGGCGTTGCGACCTCGCTCGCGACCATCAGGCTGTCGCCAGCCGTCGGACGGGAGGCGGAGTTGCAGGCGCACCTCTCGGAGACGCTCGGCGCATTGGCGCATAGGCCGGGACTGACAGGGGCCCACCTCCTCCTGACCGACACGCCCAGGACGAGCTCGCCCACGACCGAACAGCAGATCCGCGGCAAGGACGGCGCCGCCGACTGGATCGCGCTGCTGTCCGGTTACGATCCCGATGCGGTCGAAGGCGTTGTCGCCAACCAGCTCTCACCTTCAGTGCTTCACGCCGCGGGCGCCCAGGACAATCCGGCAATCGGCCGCTACCGACTGGCGTTCACGATGACACCGCAGGATGTCGCCGCGACATAGGCGAACGCCCCCGTCAGCCGCCCAACCCGTTCCTGGCCGCGCGAAGAATATCGTCCGACAGCTTGGGATCGTTCACGGCCCGGGCGAGCACGAGCGCCCCGACCAGGGAGGATAAGGTCGCGAGTGCCTGGTCATCGCGCCGCTTCAGCTTCGTCCCTTTATCCATCCGGCTGCTCAGCCATCCGACCATGCCCTTCACCCCGGCCGTGAAACGCTCGCGCGCGCCCTTACTCTGGTGCCGCATCTCGCAACACAACGCTGCAAAGGGACAGCCGCTTCCCGGCTCGTCGCGATGTTCTGCCGAGAGGTATTCCGAAACATAGCCGTCGAGCGTGGCCTCGTCACGCAGCTCCCGCCCTTTCGCAACGATCGCTGCGGCGATCGCCTCCTCAATGAGCCGTTCCTTGGAACCGAACTGGCTGTAGAGGCTGCCGTGAGTCATGCCGGCGGCTTCAGTCAGCGCGTCCACGCCGACCCCGGAGATGCCGCGTTCCCGCATCAGGCGGGATGCGGCCTTGAGAATGCGATCGCGGTTCTCGGCCGCTTTTTCCTTCGAGATGCGCATGTCGCAGACCTTTGGCCGTGGAAGACCGGGGAGCCTTGACAATTATAATTACGATCGTCATCTTATGCAATGATTACGATCGTAATCAAAAAGAGACCGAACCGGAACGAACCGATGCCGGCCCGCGTGCGCGATGTGATCGCCCTCCGCCGCCCGGCATCATCAGGAGAAGAGATGGCTGAGCCCCATGGGAAGATCACCCTCGTGACCGGCGCCTCGTCAGGCATCGGCGAGGCAACCGCAGAGCGGCTCGCGAAAGCCGGCTACAAGGTTTACGGCACCAGCCGTCGCGGGGCCGAGGCCGGCAAACGATCGTTCGAGATGCTGTCCCTGGACGTGACCAGCGACGAATCCGTGGACGCCGCCGTCAACGAGGTGATCCGGCGCTCCGGCCGCATCGATCTGCTCGTGAATAATGCGGGCTTCGGTGTCGCCCCTGCCGGAGCGGAGGAGAGCTCGCTCGATCAGGCCCGGTCGATCTTCGAAACGAATTTCTTCGGGCTCGTCCGAATGACGCGCGCCGTCGTGCCCCACATGCGCCGCCAGGGACGCGGCCGCATCATCAACATCGGCTCCGTGCTCGGCTTCCTGCCGATGCCGTATGGCGCGCTCTATGCCGCCACGAAACACGCCGTGGAAGGCTATTCGGAATCGCTCGATCACGAGCTGCGCATGTGGGGCATCCGCGTTTCGGTCATCGAGCCTGCCTACACCAAGACGCCGTTCGATGCGAATTTCATCGAACCCGACGCCAAGCTCGATGAATATCGGGCCGTCCGTGACGGCGTCAGCAAGCGGGTGAACGAAGTGATGGCGACGGCCGAGCCGCCCGGCGTCGTCGCCGATACCGTCCTCGCAGCCGCCGATGCGGCGCGCCCGAAGATCCGGTACACGGCCGGCCGCCTTGCGGGCCGCCTGCGATTGCTCCGCCGGTTCGCCCCTGCCGGCCTGGTGGATGCCGGAATTCGAAAGGACCTGCGGCTTGATGCCGGTACGGTGGCATCTGCCAGCCGCGCGCGGGCATTCTGACAAGCGGCGGCCGCCGCAAGCGCGGACTGCCGTCATCACGGCCAGGCCCCCGAGCACCTCAACCGCAGGGACACATGAAAGCACTCATCCTGAAAAAATACGGCCGGCCGGATCAGGTCACATTCGCCGACACGCCGCGGCCGATGCCCAGGCCCGACGAAATCCTGGTTGAGGTCCACGCGGCTGGCCTCAATCCGATCGACACCATGATTCCGAAAGGAACGTTCAAGCCCATCCTCAAGCTCGAGCTGCCGGCCACGCTAGGCAGCGATCTCGCGGGCGTCGTGGTGGAGGTGGGAAGCCAAGTGACCCGCTTCAAACCGGGCGACGCCGTCTTCGCCAGCATCTTCGACCTCGGCGGCGTCGGTGCGCTCGCCGAGTTCGCGCGCGTGCCCGAGCGCGCTGCTGCGCTCAAGCCCGCCAATCTGGACTACGTGCAGGCGGCCTCGATCCCGATGGTCGGACTGACGTCCTGGCAAGCGCTCAAGGAGCGTGCGCAGCTCAGACCCGGCCAGAAGGCATTCATCCCGGCAGGATCGGGCGGCATCGGCACTTTCGCGATCCAATTCGCAAAATATCTCGGCGCGAAGGTCGGCACGACCACGAGCACGGGCAATGTCGACCTGGTGCGCAGCCTCGGCGCCGACGAAGTGGTCGATTACAAGAAGCAGCAATTTGAGGACGTGCTGAAGGACTACGATGCCGTGCTGGGCACGGTCAGAGGCGATGCCATCGAAAAATCGCTGCGAATCCTGAAACCCGGAAGCACGATCGTCTCGCTCGTCGGCCCACCGGACGCCGCGTTCGCGCGCGCCCGCGGCATGAACTTTGTCATGAAGTTCCTGTTCGGATTGCTGAGCCGCAAGATCATCCGCGGCGCCAGGACGCGCGGTGCGGCCTATTCGTTCCTCTTCGTGCGTCCGGACGGCAGCCAGCTCGCGGAGATCGGCAAGCTCCTCGAGGCAGAGCGCATCCGGCCGGTCATCGACAAGGTATTCCCGTTCGATCGGGCCAAGGAGGCGCTCGCTTATCTCGAACAGGGTCGGGCCAAGGGGAAGGTGGTCGTACAAATGAGGTGAGGCAAGAAAATCCGGGACGTCGTGTCGGGTCGGCAACGTCTCGGTCGTCCTCGGGACATGAATGGGCCGTAGACGCTAATGTCGGGTCCGTCAATGCAAGAGGATGAATGAACATGCCCAGCACTGTCCGCCTGCACCGCGTTCTCGCCACCAGCCCGGAGAAGGTCTATCGCGCCTTCCTCGAGGCCGACGCGCTGGCGAAATGGCTTCCGCCCAACGGCTTCACCTGCACGGTGCATCATTTCGAGCCCAAGGTCGGGGGCACGTTCAAGATGTCGTTCCGGAATTTCACGACGGGCAACGGCCATTCGTTCGGCGGCGAGTTCGTCGAGCTCGTTCCCGGCGAGCGCCTCCGCTACACCGACAAGTTCGACGACCCCAACCTGCCGGGCCTGATCGAGGTGACCGTGAGCCTGAAGAAGGTCTCGGTCGGCACCGAGGTCGAGATCACGCAGTCCGGCCTGCCCGACGTCATCCCCGTCGAGGCCTGCTATCTCGGCTGGCAGGAATCGCTGCGCAATCTGGCGCGGCTGGTCGAGCCGGAGATCAACCAGTAGCGACGAAGGCGCTAGCGAAGGGGCAAAGTATCGGAGGGTGGGCAAAGCGCAGCGTGCCGACCAACGCCCTCACAACCGCGCAAAGATGGTGGGCACGGCGCGCGAAGAGCGCGCCTTTGCCCACCCTTGTATTAGCGCGAGCGCTTATGATGGTGCCGTTCCGTGAGGAATGGCCCAGCCCGGGTGACGGCCC